>JAZQWS010000369.1:0-3329 GCA_045632465.1 Eubacteriales bacterium | reverse complement strand
ATGACCGAGATCATGAAGCTTGCGATCAATGATGAGATTTCTCCTCGTATGGATCTCAACAAGGAGCCCGATGCAATCGCTTCCATGATGTTCTCCAACCAGAAGGTTGTAAGCATGGATCCCTCCAGAGAGGCAGACGTTCTTATGCCCAAGGATGAGTGCCCCAGAGTAAAGGAAATCAAGGGCAAGATCCGCACCGCTACCGATGCAAACGGCAAGCCCGTTTCCAAGATGAAGATGTACAACGTTTGCGACGGTCTCTTTGAGCCGATCATCGACAAGTTCTACGAGGATCCCACCCTTATCGCATACGGTGAGGATAACCGTGACTGGGGCGGCGCATTCGGCGTTTACAAGAAGATGACCGAGGCAATTCCTTATCATCGCTTCTTCAACTCTCCCATTTCCGAGTCTGCTATCGTTGGCTCTGCCGTTGGTTATGCAATGTGCGGCGGCCGTGCGATCGTTGAGCTGATGTACGCTGACTTCATCGGCTGCGCAGGCGATGAAATCTTCAATCAGATGGCTAAGTGGCAGGCAATGTCTGCCGGCATTCTCAAGATGCCCATCGTTCTTCGTGTATCCGTTGGTTCTAAGTACGGTGCACAGCACTCTCAGGACTGGACCGCGCTTTGCGCGCACATTCCCGGCCTGAAGGTTGTATTCCCCTCCACGCCTACCGATGCTAAGGGTCTTATGACCTCCGCTCTGAACGGCACCGACCCTGTTGTATTCTTCGAGTCCCAGAGAGTTTACGGCTTTGGCGAGGAATTCGTTAAGGAAGGTGTTCCGGAGGGTCACTTCGAGATTCCCTTCGGCGAGCCCGATATCAAGCGCGCAGGTAAGGACGTAACCATTCTTACCATCGGTGCAGTTCTGTACCGCGCTATGGAAGCCGCAAAGATCCTTGAGGAGAAGTACGGCATTTCCGCTGAGGTTATTGATACTCGTTCTATCGTTCCCTTCAACTACGAGAAGGTTCTTGAGTCCGTTAAGAAGACCGGTAAGGTTCTCATCGTTGGCGACGCTTGCGAGCGCGGCTCCGTAATGAGAGACATGGCTTCCAACATCACCGAGCTTGCATTCGATTACCTGGATGGGCCTCCCGTTGTTGTTGGTTCCCGCAACTGGATCACTCCTTCCTTCGAGCTTGAGAAGAGCTTCTTCCCGCAGGCAAGCTGGATCATCGATGCTCTTGCTGAGAAGATCATGCCCATTCCCGGATACGTTCCTGCGCAGAACTTCACCGAAATCGAGAAGGTTGAGCGCAGCAAGAAGGGTATTTAATTTAGATACTCTGCTGAATTAAACAGGAGAAAAATTCGGGCATAGCAATATGCCCGAATTTTGTTTTAGTATGAAATATATACGCTTAAACACCACCGATCCCTATTATAATCTCGCTGTCGAGGAATATCTTTTCCGCCATGCGGAGGAGGATATTTTCATGCTCTGGCAAAATGAGCCAACCGTTGTCTGCGGAAAAAATCAGAACGTGTATGCCGAGGTGGATACGGATCTCGCCGCGAAACGCGGCATCCATATCACCCGCAGAATTACGGGGGGCGGCGCGGTGTATCACGATCTCGGAAACGTGAACTATACCTTCATTTCGGTTGGCGGCGAAGGAAGACCTTTGGATTTTGAATATTTCACCCGCCCGATCCGAAGCGCGATCGAGGCCTTGGGCGTTGCCTGCAAAATGAGCGACCGCAACGATATTGAATGCGAGGGCGGAAAGTTTTCCGGCAATGCACAGCATGCCGAGGGCGGCCGCATCCTCCATCACGGAACTCTGCTTTTTGACACGGATTTTTCCGTGCTCGGCTCGGTGCTGAAGGTGGATAAGGAAAAGCTTGCTTACCGCGCGGTGAAGTCCGTGCGCGCCCGCGTTGTCAACCTGCGCTCCATGATGGGAGAGGGGGCAACGCTCGATGCGTTTCTTTCGGGGATCGAAAAAAGCGTTTCCGAAAAGCTCGGCGCAGAGCCTTGGGAGCTTCCCGAAAGCGAGGAGATCCAAAGACTTTATGAGCGCAACCGCTCCGCCGAATGGATCTTTTCGGATAAGAGGTATCTGACGAGCTATGAGGTGCAGCGCAAGAAAAAGTACCCCTTCGGTCTCGTGGAGGCGCATCTGACAATGGAGCGAAACCGCATAGAGGCCATCACGATCCTCGGCGATTTCTTCGGCATCCGCCCGGTTGAGGAGCTGGAAAAGGCGCTCGTTGGTATGGAAGCAGACCGTCTTTCTTTCGTTGATCCCTCGCCTTATATCGGCGGCATGACCTTTGAGGATCTTTGTGATCTTTTGAAATAAAAGCTAAATATGAAAAGAATTGTTTGCAAAAACGATACAAAAAGACAGAGGATGTGAAAAAATACCCTCTGCCTTTTTTTGTTGTAGCCTTTGGTGAAAACAAATCACCCGTTGCGTCGGTGAAATAAAATGCGAAGTAATAGAGGGCTCCCTTGTGCAAAGGGAGCTGTCAGCGAAGCTGACTGAGGGATTGTTTTTGGTGGTATTTTAGCTATTATAATCCCTCCGTCACGGCTACGCCGTGCAAATTTGCTTGCAAATTTTCTCCCATTTACACAAGGGAGGCGTTTTTTTACCTCCCGGAAGGTAATTGGATAAATTTTCGCCAAATATATTTACAAGCCGCAAAAAATGTGATATAATGAACTCGCCAAACAAAACTTAATATTGAAGCATTAAATGAAAACTCTCTATTTTTATACAGGGGGTCTTATACCCTTTTCTTGTTTACTGCCATTTTTGAATTTGGTAAAAACGCAAATTCCGCTTTGGTGGTAACAAGGAGTTTTCTTTGTGCTTCTTAAGTTTTG
This sequence comes from Eubacteriales bacterium, assembly GCA_045632465.1. GTDB lineage: Bacteria > Bacillota > Clostridia > Oscillospirales > CAG-272 > UBA1740. The sequence goes on along the minus strand of JAZQWS010000369.1, from coordinate 482 downwards.
TTTGGCGACAATTGGAGTTTGCGTTTTTCGGTGCGCGGCTTCGGTTGGCGCACCTTTTTTATTTTGGAGGTTTTTATGGATGAGATTAAAATGAACGCGAAGGGACAAATCACAATTCCCAAGTCTATGCGTGAAAAATTAGGATGGAATTCGGATGTTCCGCTTGCAATTGCCGTGCTTGAAGGAAAGATCGTTCTCCGCCCATCGATCGTTTGCTCGGCTTGCAAAAAAGCATTGCCCGAAGCATACAGAAAAGAAGGAAGATGTCCGGGGTGTCCGCCGCCGAAAATCGTAAAAGTGTATTGAGCCCGCATATAAAAAAACTCGCTCTTCGGAAGAGCGAGTTTTTTGTTTGAAAAAATTATTTCGCCTCGATGCGGATGGAAAATTCCTTCACATCCGCGGAAAGATCGAAGTCGATACAATAAACAGGGATGGTATCGCCCTTGTAGCCGTGCAGGTAATGGGTAACGGTGCTGATG
>JAZQWS010000368.1:0-19764 GCA_045632465.1 Eubacteriales bacterium | reverse complement strand
TTGAAGCAACGTCCTTAGTAGCGATCACAGAAAGCGAGCCGCCCTTGGAGAGCATAAAGTAGTAGCCGATTGCGGTGACAAGCGCCAGCACAACCGTCACAATGCGGGTGATCATATTCATCTTCTTCTTGCCCTGCTCATCTTTGGAAAGCTCACCGAGCTTCGGGAAAGCAACAGCAAGAAGCTGCATGATAATGGATGCGTTGATATAGGGCTGAACACCCAAAGCAAACAAGGTTGCATTCTCAAAAGATCCGCCGGAAAGAATGTTCATCTGGTCCAGAATGGTGCCCTGAAAACTGCCGGCAAATCCGTTCGTATCCACAAAGGGAACGGGGATGACAGTACCGATACGATAGATCAAAAGGATGATTGCGGTAAAGATAAGTTTACTTTTTATATCCTTTGTACGCCACGCGTTCTTAAAAGTCTGAAGCATTTATACCACCTCAGTCTTTCCACCTACTGCCTCGATTTTCTCTTTAGCAGCGGCAGAGAAAACAGCGGCCTTTACAGTGATTTTTTTAGCAAGCTCGCCCTCACCAAGAACCTTGATACCATCAAGAACCTTGCTGACAACGCCTGCTGCAAGGAGTGCGTCTGCATCAATAACAGCGCCTTCCTCGAATCTGTTGAGGTCATCAACGTTTACAATGGTGTACTGCTTGCCGAATCTGTAGTTGTTAAAGCCTCTCTTGGGAAGCTTTCTGTACAGAGGAAGCTGACCACCCTCAAAGCCGGGTCTTACACCGCCGCCGGAGCGAGCGTTCTGACCCTTATGGCCCTTACCTGCGGTTTTTCCGTTGCCGGAACCTGCGCCTCTACCCTTGCGGAAGCCTTCCTTTACGGAGCCTTCTGCAGGAGAAAGTTTATGGAGCTTCATATTATATCCTCCTTTCAATTCCGATTAAACGGTCTCTACCTTAACAAGGTGAGAAATAACTTTAACTTTGCCGGCAAGAACGGCATCGTTAACAGCAACAACGCTGTCACCGGGGCGAACAAGGCCGAGGGACTTTGCGGTTGCGATCTGATTCTTCTTGCAGCCGATCAGGCTCTTTGCAAGGGTAACCTTAACGTTTTCCATCTCATTACCCTCCTTATGCCTGAACGTCTTCTGCGGAAAGTCCGCGAAGTGCTGCGATTTCCTCTGCGGTCTTCAGTGCACGCAGACCCTCGAACGTTGCCTTAACAACGTTGGTGGGGTTGGTGGAACGAAGGCACTTTGCACGGATATTCTTGATACCTGCAAGCGCGAGGATGGTACGAACCGTACCGCCGGCGATAATACCGGTACCGGGAGCAGCGGGCTTAAGGAGAACCTTACCAGCGCCGTACTCGCCGATGATTTCGTGAGGAATGGTGGAGCCGTGAAGAGAAATCTTGATCAGATTCTTCTTTGCGTCCTCGATGCCCTTGCGGATTGCATCCGGAACCTCAGCTGCCTTTCCAAGACCGTAGCCAACGTGACCGTTTCCGTCACCGACTACCATGATAGCCGCAAAGCGAGCGATACGACCGCCCTTTACGGTTTTAGATACACGGTTTAATACTACGAGCTGCTCCTGAAGGTCAAGCTCGTTTGCATTGATGATCTTTGCCATCTTTTTTACTCCTTACATAAATGTTTCTTGTGGAAACAGTGTATAAACCGGAGAGATTAGAACTTCAGGCCGCCTTCTCTTGCGCCTTCAGCCAACTCCGATACACGTCCGTGATAGATATAACCACCGCGGTCAAACACAACGGTAGTGATGCCCTTCTCAAGAGCTCTTGCTGCAATGGTGTTACCAATCTTTCTTGCAGCTTCCTTGTTGGAGCCAATGCCCTCAAAGGATGCCTCGTAGGTGTTTGCACTTACGAGAGTAACGCCGTTCACATCATCGATGATCTGAGCCGAGATATTAGCGTTGGAACGATATACAGCGAGACGAGGACGCTCGGGAGTGCCGGAAATCTTTCCGCGAACTCTGGTGTGTCTCTTAAGACGCTGCAAGTTACTGTCTGTTCTCTTAACCATTTTAACGCTCTCCTTTCATTACTTACCGGTCTTTCCGGCCTTGCGGCGGATGTACTCACCGGAATACTTGATACCCTTACCAAGGTAGGGCTCGGGAGGTCTCTTAGATCTGATAACGGCTGCCATCTGGCCAACTGCCTGCTTATCAATACCCTTTACGATGATGGTGGTGGAATCGGGAGTCTCAAACTTAATGCCGTTTGCCTCCTCGAAAATAACGGGATGAGAATAGCCGAGACCAAGCACAAGCTTAGCACCCTGCTTCTCAACTCTGTAACCAACGCCAACGATCTCGAGCTTCTTGGAGTAGCCCTTAGTTACACCCTCTACCATGTTGGCAAGGAGGGTTCTGGTCAAGCCGTGAAGTGCACGGTTTTCCTTCTCATCATTGGGACGGGTTACAACGAGATTTGCACCCTCCTGTGCGATCGTGAGAGCAGCGTTGAAGGTCTGCTTCAGCTCGCCCATGGGGCCCTTTACGGTAACAACGTTACCGTCTGCAATCGTTACAGTTACGCCTGCGGGAACCGCGATCGGCGCTCTACCAATTCTTGACATACTTCTTACCTCCCTATATTACCATACGAAGGCGAGAACTTCGCCGCCCACATTGGCCTGTCTTGCTTTTTTGTCCGTCATAACACCCTTAGAGGTGGAGACGATGGCGATGCCGAGGCCGTTCATAACCTTAGGCATATCCTCACAGTTGGAATAGATACGCAGACCGGGCTTGGAAACTCTGCGAAGACCGTGAATAACCTTCTGCTTACCAACCGCATACTTAAGGGTGATGCGGATGATGCCCTGCTTGCCGTCCTCAACGAGCTGGAAAGCCTTGATGTAGCCCTCGTCCAGAAGGATCTGAGCGATGGACTTCTTGAGGTTGGAAGCGGGAACGTCTACGGTCTCGTGCTTCGCGTTGTTCGCGTTTCTGATTCTGGTGAGCATGTCTGCAATTACGTCTGAAATTTGCATTTTATTATCCTCCTAATGCAAGTGAATTTTTTCTTGCTGCCATGCATTTTGCACGGCGGCCTAGTCGCCGGTTAAAATGTGGGGTACAGCGATACATCGCCGCCCTGCCACATTTTCCTGTCGATAGTTTAGAGAGAATTTAATTTACTTAAAAATTAAATCGCTGTTGTGTTTTTTCCTTTTAGGAAATTACCAGGATGCCTTTCTTACGCCCGGGATCTCGCCCTTGTAAGCAAGCTCGCGGAAGCAGATACGGCAGATGCCGTACTTGCGAAGGTAAGCATGAGGTCTACCGCAGATTCTGCATCTGGTGTAAGCGCGAGTGGAGAACTTAGGCTCCTTCTGCTGCTTAAGAATCATTGACTTCTTAGCCATTCTTTAACTCCTCCAAATTACTCTGCAAAGGGAGCGCCCATAAGGGTGAGCATCTCTTTTGCTTCTGCGTCAGTCTTCGCGGTGGTTACGAAAACGATATCCATACCGCGGATCTTATCGATCTTATCGTACTCGATCTCGGGGAAGATGAGCTGCTCCTTGAGGCCGAGAGCGTAGTTGCCGCGACCGTCAAAGCCGTTAGGATTGATACCCTTGAAGTCACGCACTCTGGGGAGAGCGAAGCTGAAGAGCTTATCCATGAACTCATACATTCTCTCGCCGCGAAGGGTTACCTTAACACCAATCTTCATTCCCTCACGGAGCTTGAAGTTTGCAACGGACTTGCGTGCATAGGTGGGAACTGCCTTCTGGCCGGAGATCAGAGTGATCTCGTCGATGATGCTATCGATCACCTTGGGATTCTCCTTCGCGTCGCCTGCACCAACGTTGATAACGATCTTATCAAACTTCGGAATCTGCATCACGGAAGAGTAGTTAAACTTTTTCATCAGAGCAGGAGCTACTTCCGACTTGTATTTCTCAAAAAATCTTGCCATTTTCACTGCCTCCTCACTTAATTTCAGCGCCGCACTTTGCGCACAGACGCTTCTTGGTCTTCTTGCCGTCTACAACGACAGTCTCGTACTTAACGCGAACGCCCTTCTTGCACTCGGGGCAAACAAGCTGAACCTTGCATGCGTAGATCGCACCCTCAGTCTTAACGATCGAGGAGGTCTCGCCCTGTCTTCTTGCCTTGGTGTGCTTGGATACGATGTTAGCGCCCGCTACGATAACCTTGCCCTCTTCGGGAGAGGTCGCAATTACCTTACCCTGCGTACCCTTGGAATCGCCGGAGATAACAACGACAGTATCATCTTTTTTAATATGAAGCTTATTCATTGCACTTTCCTCCTTTGATTACAGTACTTCGGGAGCGAGAGACATGATCTTGGTGAAGTCATGCTCACGCAGCTCTCTGGCCACCGGGCCAAAGATACGGGTACCCTTAGGTGTTTTATCTTCCTTAATAATAACTGCAGCGTTCTCATCAAACTTGATGTAAGAACCATCTGCACGGCGGATCTCTTTAACAGTTCTAACTACAACTGCCTTTACAACCTCGCCCTTCTTAACAACGCCGCCGGGAGCTGCCTTCTTAACGGCGCATACTACGATGTCACCGATGCTGGCATAGCGACGTCCGGAGCCACCGAGAACACGGATGCACATAAGCTCTTTTGCACCGGTGTTATCGGCAACCTTCATTAACGATTGCTGCTGAATCACTGTTTTTTCCTCCTTTTTCGGCAAGCCTTTAACCTGCGTACTGGTTTAGTGATGTCTATCAAATTTTGTTTGTGATTTACTTCGCCTTCTCAACGATTTCAACGAGTCTCCATCTCTTCGTTGCGGAGAGAGGTCTCGTTTCCATTACAGCTACCTTATCACCGATACCGCATTCGTTCTTCTCATCATGAGCATGAATCTTAACGGTTCTCTTAATGATCTTGCCGTACTTGGGATGACGAACGTTGTCCTCGATAGCAACAACGATGGTCTTGTCCATCTTATCGCTAACTACCTTACCAACTCTAACTTTTCTAAGATCGCGATTCTCGGTCATCTCTGTCGTCCTCCTCAAGCATTCTTTTCACGCAAAACAGTCATCACGCGAGCGATGTCGTGCTTTACATCGGTGATCTTATGAGGATTTTCAAGCTGGTTGATAGCAAGCTGGAAGCGGAGATTGAAGAGCTCTTCCTTCAATTCGCCGAGTTTTGCAGTGAGCTGCTCTGCGCTCATCGCTCTAAGTTCGTTTGCCTTCATTGCTTAAGCCTCCTCTTTGGTTTCCATGTCTTCCTTGGTCACAAACTTGCACTTGATAGGAAGCTTGTGAGAAGCAAGACGCATTGCTTCTTTTGCCTGCTCAGCGGAAATACCGTCCATCTCAAACATGATACGGCCGGGCTTAACAACGGCTACCCAGTACTCGGGCGAGCCCTTACCGGAACCCATTCGAGTCTCGGCAGGCTTCTCAGTGATAGGCTTGTCGGGGAAAATGTTGATCCAAACCTTACCGGCACGCTTTACGTATCTGGTCATTGCGATACGGGCAGCCTCGATCTGGTTGGAAGTGATCCATGCGGGCTCAAGTGCTACCAGACCATAAGATCCGAAAGCAAGCTTATTACCGCGAAGGGCTTTGCCCTTCAAGCGTCCGCGCTGAACGCGACGATGCTTGACTCTCTTAGGCATTAACATTATCTCTTGCCCTCCTCTGCGTTCTTTCTGAAGCCGCGGCCTCCGTCACGACGCTGACCGTCTCTGTTCTGAGGACGGCGGTTGTTGTCGTTTCTTCTGGGGCGACGGTCCTGGCGATCCGCTCTGCCCTCGGCTGCAGCCGACTCGGCAAGAACCTCACCCTTGTAGATCCAAACCTTAACGCCGATCTTACCGTAGGTGGTGTTTGCCTCAAAGAAGCCGTAATCGATGTCGGCTCTCAGGGTCTGAAGCGGAATGGTTCCCTCGTGATAGTGCTCGGTACGAGCGATCTCGGCGCCGCCAAGACGACCGGAGCAGGATACCTTAATACCTCTTGCGCCAAGTCTCATGGTTCTGCCGATCGCAAGCTTCATTGCACGGCGGAAGGAAACTCTCTTCTCAAGCTGTGCGCAGATGGACTCTGCAACAAGCTGAGCATTGATGTCGGGATTCTTGATCTCGATAACGTTGACAACAACGGGGCGGCCAACCATCTTCTCAAGCTCTACTCTGAGCTTCTCGATCTCAGCGCCGTGGAAACCGATTACAACACCGGGCTTCGCACACTGGATGAATACTCTAACGCGTGCGCTATCGCGCTCGATCTCGATCTTGGGAACGCCTGCGCTCTGAAGCTTCTCCTTCAGATACTTTCTGATTTTGTAGTCGGATACGATGTTATCACCGAAATCCTTATCAGCTACAAACCATCTGGAATCCCAATTCTTGATTACGCCAACGCGCAAACCATGGGGATTAACCTTCTGTCCCATGTCAGCCTACCTCCTTCTCTTTTACTACAAGTGTTACATGGCTGGTTCTCTTAAGGATCTGGAACGCTCTGCCCTGCGCTCTGGGCTGCACTCTCTTCAGAGTGGGGCCGGGGCATACGAAACATTCAGAAACGAAGAGATTGCTTGCATCCATGTTAAAATTATGCTGTGCATTTGCAACCGCGCTCTTCAGAAGTTTTACAAGAGACTCGCTGGCAATCTTGTTGGTGTTCTTGAGGATTGCCATAGCAGTCTCGGTATCCTTGCCTCTGATAAGGTCAAGTACGATCTTAACTTTACGCGGAGAAATTCTCACATATTTAAGATGTGCTTTTGCTTCCATTTAGGAATTGCCTCCTCTCGCTATTTGCGATTAACTTATTTGTTCGAAGTTTTGGAACCCGCATGGCCTTTGAAGGTACGGGTCAGTGCGAATTCGCCGAGCTTCTGTCCAACCATATCCTCGGTAACGTATACCGGAACATGCTTTCTGCCGTCATGAACGGCGATCGTGTGTCCGACAAACTCAGGGAAAATGGTAGAGGAGCGAGACCAGGTCTTCAGCACCTTCTTCTCATTCTTTTCATTCATAGCCACGATACGGTCGAAAAGCTTCTTTTCAACGTAGGGGGCCTTCTTCAAGCTTCTGCTCATTGTTATTCTCCTTACCTAATCACATTACTTCGCGTTTCTACGCTTGATAATGAACTTGTTGGTTCTTGCCTTCTTGTTTCTGGTCTTGTAACCAAGAGCAGGCTTACCCCAAGGAGTCACAGGTCCGGGACGTCCAACAGGGGACTTACCCTCACCACCGCCGTGCGGGTGATCGCAGGGGTTCATTACAGAACCGCGAACGGTGGGACGGATACCCATATGACGGGTCTTACCGGCCTTACCGAGCTTAACGGTTTCATGCTCAACGTTACCAACCTGGCCGATCGTTGCCTTGCACTCAAGACGAACGATGCGCACCTCACCGGAGGGAAGACGAACCTGAGCGGTGCCGTTTTCCTTTGCCATCAGCTGTGCGAATGCACCTGCGGAACGAACCACCTGAGCGCCCTTGCCGGGATAAAGCTCGATGTTGTGGATGACAGTACCTACGGGAATTGCGGAGATAGGAAGCACGTTGCCGGGCTTGATATCGGAAGCAGCACCGGAAGTAACAACGTCGCCGTCCTTCAGGCCAACAGGAGCAATGATGTAGCTCTTCTTGCCCTCATCGTTCTCAAGGAGAGCGATGTAGGAGGTTCTGTTGGGGTCGTACTCAACGCCGATAACCTTTGCAGCCTCATCAACGTTTCTCTTGAAGTCGATGATTCTGTACTTCTGCTTGTTTCCGCCGCCGTGATGACGAACGGTGATCTTGCCGTAGCTGTTTCTGCCGGCAGTCTTCTTCTTCTTTGCGAGCAGGCTCTTTTCGGGGGTAAACTTAGTTACCTCATCGAAAGAGGGGCTCATCATGTTTCTGCGCGACGGAGTTGTCGGCTTATATTTCATAGTTGCCATTCTACTCTACCTCCTGCCTTAGTTCATGCTTTCAAAGAAGGCGATGGGAGCAGAATCCTCGGAAAGCGTTACAACCGCCTTCTTCCACTCGCCGGTGTAGCCGGCATGCACGCCGTATCTCTTCGGCTTCTTCTTCATAATGATGGTGTTAACCTTTACAACCTTGGTCTTCTTGAACATCGTCTCAACTGCGGTAGCAATCTCCGCCTTGGTCGCGCTCTTCTGAACCTCAAAGCTGTAACGCTTATTTCCGATAGAGTCCATGCTCTTCTCGGTGATAAGAGGCTTTACAATGATATCTGCAACAGACTTCATCTTGCATATACCTCCTCGATCTTATTCACGGCATCCTTTGCTACGATGAAGGTATCGCAGTTAAGAATATCGTATACGTTGATGGTGTTCCACTGAGTGGTCTTAAGACCCTCGATGTTAGCAGCGCTCTTGATAACGAACTCGTTTACTTCGGGGAGCACGATCAGAGCCTTCTTCTGTGCGCCAACAGCGCTCAGCATCTCAACAACGGTCTTGGTCTTGTACTCATTCATGGTGATGCTGTCTACAACGATCATCTCGCCTGCATTCACCTTAGCGGAGAGGGCGCTGAACAGAGCAACTCTCTTCACTCTCTTGTTCATGGTAACGCGGTAGCTGCGGGGCTTCGGGCCGAGAGCGATACCACCGTGTACCCACTGGGGAGAACGGGTGCTTCCCTGTCTTGCGCGGCCGGTTCCCTTCTGCTTCCAGGGCTTCTTACCGCCGCCGGAAACCTCGGAACGGGTCAGAGTGGACTGGGTTCCCTGTCTCTGGTTGAGCAAAAATGCTCTTACTGCGGTGTGGAGGACTGCTTCGTTTCCTTCTGCGCCAAACACGAGGTCAGACAAAGTAATTTCGCCGACTTCCTTGCCCGCCATATCTACAACTTTCATATTAGGCATGTTTTGTTCCTCCTTCCGTTATGCTTTCACCGAGTCACGGATGAATACGATGCCGCCCTTTGCGCCGGGAACTGCACCCTTCACCGCGATCAGATTCTTTTCCGCATCAATCTTCACTGCTACAAGGTTAAGAATGGTAACCTGCTCGTGACCGTACTGACCGGGCATCTTCATGTTCTTAAATACTCTTGCGGGGTCGATCGAGCCCATAGAGCCGGGCTGACGGTGGATCGGACCGGTACCGTGAGTCATGCGAAGTACGTGATGTCCCCATCTCTTAACGCAGCCGGTGTAGCCGTGTCCCTTAGTGATACCGGTGATGTCGACCTTCTCGCCCTGGGCGAAGGTATCGACGGTTACCACGGAACCTGCCTCAAATGCTGCCGTGTCATCAAGTCTGAATTCCTTGAGATGCTTCTTGGGACTAACGCCACCCTTCTTGAAGTGGCCGAGCTCAGCCTTCGTGAGGCCCTTCTCCTTCGCGTCCTCAAATGCCAACTGGATGGCATCATAGCCGTCGTTTGCGACGGTCTTCTTCTGTACTACCACGCAAGGACCTGCTTCAATCAGGGTTACGGGTACTACGTTGCCTTTTTCGTCGAAGATCTGGGTCATACCCAGCTTCTTGCCGATAATGCCTTTTTTCATTTTTTCCTCCATTCGGTTATTGGTTGACAAGCTTTGAATTTTCGCCTTGCGGCGGATCCTGCCAACGTGACCACGAGGTCGTGGTTTTTCGGGATTTGAAGCTCCCGTTTGGCCCATCGGGCCGGGGTTTCACTTAAGCCTTGATCTCGATCTCAACGCCTGCGGGAAGCTCGATGCTCATGAGAGCCTCAACAGTCTTCTGTGCAGGATCGAGAATGTCGATCAGTCTCTTGTGCGTGCGCATTTCGAACTGCTCACGGCTGTCCTTGTACTTGTGAACCGCGCGAAGAATCGTTACGATCTCCTTGTCGGTAGGAAGCGGAATCGGACCGCTAACACGGCTTCCATTTCTCTTCGCTACTTCCACAACCTTCTGTGCTGCGGCATCAATGATGGTGGAATCATAGCTCTTGAGTCTCACTCTGATCTTTCCCTTTGCCATTTGGATTGTCCTCCTTTTTACGTATTGCTTAGCACCGTTTAAGAAGGGCGATGAGGTTTACACAGTTCCGGGCGTATCATTTACACCCCAACAAAATCAGTTCTGAAAGCATACCGCAGATGCTAACGAACCGATCTCGCGAAACAATGACTTAAAACAAACCTCTCTTGCCTCGCCCGATTGAAACACGGACATACTCCACGGAAATTACCCGCCAACAAGGACGGCAACCTCCCGCTTCATCGCATATCAAGCTTATCCATTATACACTAAAATAGGTAAAATGTCAATACTTTTTGAAAAATTCGTTTCTTTCATTTATAGAAATTTGCACGAATATAAAAATATTTTTTGTCTATGTTGCATAAAAAATAGCATTTTTTAGATTTTTTCGCCCCAAATTACGTGTTTTTTCGTCCTTTTCGGCACCGCTTTGCAAAGTTTTTTTGGGCTTTTTTCAAAAAAATACCAAGATCCTTTGTTTTGTATACACTTTATTCATATTTTTAGTGTAAAATATAGGCATTGAATTTCTTTATATATAAATTAAATGAAGGAAACTTTGTTTTCGGGAAACGAGGCTCTATGGAAACCAAGCAAAAAAAGCTCAATGCTTATCTCTTTTTATTCACTCTTCTGGCGACTGTGACCGTATCTATGCGCACGATCGCCTCCTTTATCAGCCTGGATCGCTACGGATATTACGCGGGCGACCTCTGCACCTCGGCCAATATCACCGCGGCACTTGGCTGCCTGATTCTTTTCACCTATGCGTTTGTGCATCGCAAGGACGCAGGAAAGGTTGCAAGCTTTGGCGGGCCTCTGACCTACGCCCCCGGCGCACCGCTGGCGATCTGCCTCGTGCTGCTCGGTGCTTCCTTTTTCGGACGAGCAACGAACGGAGCGCTTGGAAAGCTGCTTCTGCCTCTGCTTGGCATTCTCGGCATTGCGAGCGCGCTCTATTTTCTTTTCGCCGTGCTTTACGAAATCAAGCTCTGCGATCTGCGCGCCGTTTTCGGCATGGTTTGCGCACTTTTTTTGGTTCTCTACGCAGGCTTTCTCTATTTTGACACCGCCCTGCCCATCAATGCAACCACCAAGCTGACCGATCAGGCGGCATTCGTGCTGGCGGCGCTCTTCTTCCTTTACGAAACCCGTATCTCGCTCGGGCTGGAGCGCTGGTCACTATACACCGCCTTCGGCTTTATCTCCTCCCTGCTCTGCGCCTATTCTTCGATTCCCTCGTTGATCCTCTATTTCTTTGAGGGAAAAATCCTGAGCAATTCGATTGAAGAATCCTTTACCGTTTTCTTCCTATTCTTATATATATTCTCCCGCACGGTTCTCTCGCTTCTTCTGAAATCCGAAAAAGCAACGCCCTTTATGGCGGCCTTGCACGAGGATGCAAAAAGACTTGCAGATGCCGTTGCCGCGCGCGGCCCGCTCCCTTTTGAGGCCGCGCCCGAAAAATCGAAGGAGGAGCTCCTGCCCGAGGCTGAGGAGGCAAGTGCCGCCGAAGAGAACGGCGAGGAAGCCTTTACAGACGAAAACGGAGATGCGACCGAAGAAACAATCGACAATCAAACGGAGGAAACGACGGAATGAAAAAAATTCTCGTGATTGACGGAAACAGCATCCTGAATCGCGCCTTCTACGGCATCCGCCCCTTGACAACAAAAGCAGGCAAGCACACGAACGCAATCTTCGGCCTGGTAAACATGGTGCATCGTCAGCTCTCCGCCATTGCCCCCGATTACGCCGCCGTTGCCTTTGATCTGAAGGCACCGACCTTCCGCCACAAAATGTTTGATGCCTACAAGGCGGGCCGACATCCCACGCCGCCCGAGCTTTCCTCGCAGTTTCCCGATGCCAAGGAGGTTCTCTCTGCAATGGGACTGCACGTGCTGGAGCTGGAGGGCTACGAGGCTGATGACATCCAGGGAACGATCGCAAAAATGGCGCACGGTTTGGAGGATGCACACAGCTACGTTTTCTCCGGCGACCGCGATCTCTTGCAGCTGATCGACGACCGCGTGACGGTTTTGTTGGCCACCAACAGCGACACTTTGCCTATGGATGAGGCCGCCTTCCGCGAAAAGTACGGCATCCCGCCCGCGAATCTGACCGACATGAAGGGACTCATGGGAGATAGCTCGGATAACATCCCCGGCGTTGCCGGCGTTGGCGAAAAAACCGCGCAGAGCCTGCTTTGTGCCTTTACCACCTTGGACGGCATTTATGAGAACATCGAAGACAGCCGCATCAAGCCCGGCGTTCGCCAAAAGCTTATCGACCGCAAGGACGAAGCCTACCTATCAAAAACACTTGCAACCATCGATACAAATGTGCCTCTCGGGCTGAAAATAGACGATATTGCATACAATGGTTTACAAAAGAAGGCTCTTTGCGATAAATTCAACGAGTTGGAGCTAAATAGCTTCATTCAAAGATTTCATTTGGACGAAGAGGATTTTGCCGAAAATGTATGCGAAAAATGCGAAGCTGAAGCACTCGAATACAAGGAGGCCGACGCCTCGGAAATCAATGCTCTGACGGGGCGCGCCGCTCTGCTTTGCACGGCAGACGGATGGCTCATTTGCGGCGGCGAGGAGGTTCTTCTTTTCAAAGGAGATCTTTCCGATCTTCGCCCATTTTTCGAATGCGAGCGCGAGCTGATCTGCTTTGAAGGTAAGGAGCTCTGGCATGCGCTGGATCGGGCGGGCATCACCCCTAAGGTGACCTTCCTTGACCTTTCGCTTTACGCCTACGTGCTGAATCCGAGCGGCGGAAAAAGCACGCCCGCATCCATGGTTTCCATGTTCTTAAACGAAAATACGAGCGATGCCACACTCTCCCCCAAGCATCTTCTGCGCCTTGAGCCCGTGCTTTCCGAAAAGGTGAAGGAGGCCGGCGGCGAAAAAATTCTCTTCGATCTTGAGCTTCCCCTGATCCCTGTGCTTGCACGGATGGAAAAGGTGGGTCTCATGATCGACATCGCGGGCATGCAGGAATTCGGCGAAGCCCTTCTTGCTCTTTCCGAGGAGCTGGCCTCTCGCATTTATATGCAGGCGGGCGAGGTTTTCAATATCAACTCCCCCAAGCAACTCGGCGAGGTGCTTTACGTGAAAATGGGGTTGGAATACACGAAGAAAAAGACCAAGAGCGGCTATTCCACCGATGCGCAGACGCTGGAGGAGATCCGCCACCTTTCCCCGATCATTGACGATATTCTCGAGTACCGCCAGGTGACAAAGCTCCATAGCACCTATACAGAGGCCTTGGTGCGCGTGGCGGATGAGAATCACCGTGTGCATACCGATTTCAAGCAGGCCCTGACCGCAACAGGACGTCTTTCCAGCGCCGAGCCCAACCTGCAAAACATCCCGATCCGCACCAAAATGGGACGGCAGATGCGCAAATACTTCATCGCGCGCGAGGGATACGTGCTCGTGGATGCCGACTATTCGCAGATCGAGCTTCGACTTCTCGCCCATATCGCAGACGATTATCACATGATCGAGGCCTTCAAAAGCGGCGAGGATATTCACAGAAAAACCGCCGCGGCCGTTTTCGGAATTTCCGAGGACGAGGTGACGGAGGATATGCGAAAAAAGGCCAAGGCGGTCAATTTCGGTATCGTTTACGGCATCAGCGGCTTCTCGCTCTCCAAGGACATCGGCACCACCGTTCCCGAAGCCACGCGCTACATCAAGAGTTATATGTATAACTACCCCTCCGTTGATCGGTATCTTGAGGAGGTTGTTGAGCAGGCAAAGCGCGACGGCTACACAGAAACCCCCATGGGCCGGCGCAGATATATTCCCGAGCTCAACGCTGCGAACGGCGTGATGCGCGCCTTTGGCAAGAGAATTGCCATGAACGCGCCCATTCAAGGCGCGGCCGCGGACATTATGAAATGCGCGATGCTCCGCGTTGCGAGCCGCCTGGATCGCGAGGGGCTGGACGCCGCACTCGTTATGCAGGTGCACGATGAGCTTCTGGTGGAAGCAAAGATATCCGACGCCCCGCGCGTGAAGGAAATTCTGCGCGAGGAAATGGAATCCGCCGCTTCACTTTCCGTTCCGCTCACGGTGGACGTTTCCGTTGGTTACAACTGGCTCGATCAGGAATAATCGACGATATTGCAAACAATTGTTTTCTTTTTGCGCTTTAAACATAAAAAATCGCGGACTTCTCTTTTGAGAAAGTCCGCGATTTTTTATTTTTTAATTTGGCTTTTTTCTTCTATCAATCAAGAGAGATACCGGTAAGGGCTCGCCCGAGCCCGAGGCGGGGTGAGAAAGGCGGTTGCAGGCCGCCACGGACGATGGAGAAACGCCGTATCGCTTGGCGATCGACCAGAGCGTATCCTGCGGTTGAGGATAATACACGGCATAGGCAGGAACGAAATTGCGCGTATCCGAGGCCGTGGGCGAAATACGGCGAATGCATTGGATCTCGCGCTCCGATCGACCGCAGATAGTAAAGCAGAGCCACACACTCACGTGCAGACGATCCTCCTCTACGCGCCCCTCACATGCGCCAATGCTTGCAAGGACGGAGATCTCCTCATCCTCGCCCTTCGTAGTCTCCCAAGGAAGCGAAAGCGCGATCGGCGCCGAAATACGGCGGGATGCATAATGCGTGCCGCCATCCTCACCGGCAGAATAGCCAAGCGCACAGATCTCTGCTTCCGCAGTATACCTGATTTCGGAATCCGCGCACTCGTGCGCTTGATTTTTCAGAAATGCGACGGTGTGAAAAACGCCGTCTGCAATGCTTCCCTCTCCCTCCGAAAGAGGAAGCACCAGCTCGGCCGTGCGACAGAGCATTCCCGCGCGCCCAAACGTATCATAGGTAAGCATCTCGCTCTCGCAAGCACTTCCCCCCTCAAGAAAGGCATCCTCTATCACTGAAACCGCATCGTTTTCCTCGGCGCAAGCGGAAAACTCGCAGATGCCGTGGAAGGTGAGCATCGGCTCTTCCCCCTCCCGCAGGTTGCAGGTCAGTGAAGTGAAAAATCCGTTTGCAGTGGCGCACATATCGGGATGCGCCCCCTCCAGCTCGATCCGCTCCTCCAGGGGATACGTTCCCGAAAGACGAAGCGGCGGCATCCCCTCTGCGCCGAGGATCACCGAAACCGCATAGCTTCCGCAAACCAAAACCGCATTTTCCTTTGCCTCTGCGCGCTCAATATGCACGTTTCCCTCCGAATACAGAATCTCCGCGCCCGTATAAGCGTACGGCATGGCGATCTCTTCTCCGTATTCCCGCTCAGCAGGTGCGGAAAAGCAACGGCGACCAATCAGAAGCTCTCGTGGCGCGGTATGAAGCGCGGACTCCTCGCCTTCGTTTTCGCAAATATAGCTTTCCTTCTGCCGCAGGCAAACCTCAGCCTTCAAGGCGGCCTTTGCGCTCATGCGGCGCGGCCCGATCGGGCGCAGAGAAAACGAAGAAACCGAAACATATGCCGCGCCGTCCACTCCATCACCACAGCAGGGGCAGGAAAGCTCATAATCCACGCTGAAGCTTTCGTGCGAGAGGCGATTTTCCGCATCCAGATACCAAACGTCGAAAACAACGGCGCCGCCAAACTGCACCTCCTCGCCGCCGATAAACTTCCCCGCGGGCACAACGCGCGCAGAGGTGGAAAGAACTTTTTTCATATCCCCGAGATAATCCGGCAAATGATGCTCGCCGTGGCATTCCGAAAGAATCCTGCCGCCGCATTCCTTTTGATACGTGACTTCCATAAAACCCTCCATGTTTTTTTGTTACAATCTATGAAGAGGGTAGAAAAAATATGCCAAAAAAACGGGAGATGCAAGGCAAAGCATTTTGCCGCATCTCCCGAAAATATGTTTCCTTTAAGGAATAAATCTTTGTTTTATACCATATTTCAAATCAAACGTCTACGCCCATGGATTCCATCAGGCGCTTATTGAATTCCTCTGCCGTGTTGTATCCCATGCGCTTTTGGCGGTTATTCATCGCGGCAACCTCGATAACAACGGAGAGGTTTCGTCCCGGACAAACGGGAATCACAATGGTGGGAACGCGGATGCCGAGGATCTCCGTGGTTTGCTCCTCGAGACCGAAGCGATCGTACATCTTTCCCTGCTGCCAGGGTTCAAGGTTGATCACCATATCGATTTTTTCGGTTTCCTTGATCGAGCCCATACCAAAGAGGCGGCGCACGTCTACGATACCGATGCCGCGAAGCTCCACGTAGTGGCGGATGATCTCGGGCGCGCGACCAACCAGCGTTGTTGCGGAAACGCGCTTGATCTCAACGGCATCGTCTGCAATCAAGCGGTGGCCGCGCTTTACAAGCTCGATCGCCGTTTCGCTCTTACCAACGCCGCTATCACCCAGCAAAAGCACACCCTCACCGTATACCTCAACAAGAACGCCGTGGCGCGTGATGCGCGGGCCGAGCTGCACGTTCAGATATGAAATGAGAGCCGCCATGAAATCCGAGGTGGTCATCTCGGTGCGCAGAAGCGGCACGTGATATTTCTGCGCCAGCTGAACGACCTCGGGCAGAAGGTCGATCGACGACGTGAAAATAACGCCAACGGGCGCAGAGCGGAAAAAGTCCTCCATGCGGCGCGAGCGCTCTTCCTTGGGAAGCTGGCCAAGGAAAAGATTTTCCACCTTACCAATGATCTGAAGTCTGGCCTGCTCATAATGATCATAGAAGCCAACCATCTGAAGGCCCGGTTGGTTCACTCTCGCGCAGGTGATTTTTATATTTTCGGGCAGGTCCGGCAGATAGATCGTTTCCAGATGAAACTCGCCGATAACCTTTGAGAGCGCAACCTCGTAATTTTCTTCCATGCTTTCGGTCTCCCTTGAAAATTTCTTTCTTCCATTTTATCATACTTTTTCACAAAAATCAATCCTTTTTCGCTTTATGCGAATTTCTTTATAAAAGAAACGTCTTGATTTCTTCATAAAATTTTGATATACTTAAATTATTATAATTTTATTTTGAAAAAGGACCACGGTATGAAACGAATCATCACGCTTTTTCTTGCCGCTATCATCTGCCTTTCGCTCGTCTCCTGCCAAAAATACGAGCCTGTGGAAAGCACAAAGCTGGAGGCAACCCCCATTGCCACGCTCAGCTACGGCAAAGAAAATTACGAGGTTAATTACGAGCTTTTCCGCGCTATGCTTCTCAGCGCCAAGGAAACCGTCAGCGATGGGGATCTGACGAGATTTGAAGGCGAAGAGGGCGCCGCGCTCCTTGAGGAGGCGCGTGCCATTGCTCTGGATAAGATCTACGAGATCTACACCACGTTGGCACTCTGCGATGCGCTGAAGATCAACCTTTATTCCAAGGATGTGGATAAAAAGGTGGAGGAAAGCATCGAGATCAGCATCGAGGGCGGCTACGCGGAGAACGGCCAGGCGATCGAGGGCCTTGGCAGCTACGAGGCGTATCTTGAAAACCTCAAGCTCTTTTACGCGAACTATGCGGTGCAGGATCTTCTGATCCGCTATTCCTACGGTGTTTCCGCTCTGCTTTCTTATTATCGCGGCACGTACGACAGCTACGGCAACCAATCCGCAGAGGGCGCGATCACTTACACGGATTCGCAGATCACCGATTTCTATAACAGCGACAGCACCCGCCGCCTTTTCATCGTTTTCACGCAAAAGGATGCAGAGGATGCCGGCGCTCTGCGCGATAAGATCGCCGCACAGGCAGGCGATGCGATGGTCAGCGCTTATCTCCTCGGCCACACCACGGCCTCCGAGGCAGATGCGAAGGACGGCATTGTGATCGGCGAATATACGCTGGATGCCATCAACTATAAGGAAATTACCACGACAGCCTTCGCGCTTGAAGAGGGCGAAACCTCACAGATTATTCCCGCGCTGAAGGACGGAGAAAAGGGATATTTCATTCTCTATCGCGCACAAAAGAGCACCGAGAATCTGGAAGAGATCCGCGCGAGCGTTGCGAAAAACTACGTTGAAAACGAGATCGGCAAGCGGCTCGCCGAGGTGAAGGCCGCACTTGCAGAAAGCGCACAGTTCACCGATTTCTACAAGGAACTCGTGCTTGCCGCTATCTCGATGGACGAGGAAAAACAATGAAACGCAGGCGTATTCCCCTTGGGGCAATTTCGGATGAGATGCTCACGTTGAAGCCGAAGCTTCATTTTTTCGATGATCTGCGCGACGGTATTATCACCTATATTTCCGAGCGCTATCTCGGTGCATTCGTGATCGAAGAAGGCAAGGCGCTCAGCGGCTACGTCAGCGTTGCGCACGATGCGCTCTGCTACTTTGTTCGCCTTCTGCTGAACGATCTTTTCGGTCAAACGCTTCTGCGCATTTCCTACGGACAGCTCATGGACGAGCACGCCTTCTTTCTGCGCTTCACCTATGATAAAAGCGTTGTGATCCCCGAAAAGGAGCGCTACAAGCTTCTTTATTACGCAAAGTACTCGAAGGCCAAGCTCGATTACGAGGAAACCGAAACGGACGCGATCATGACGCTGAAGATGCCCTCCAGAACCTCTCTCTTCCATTGCGTTTATACGCCCTTGGCCGTAAACTATTTCTTCATGACGCTTTCGGATATATACATAGAGGGAGAAGAGGAGAAAAACTGCGTGATCCACGCAGGCCCGCTTTCAAAAAAGAAGCTTAAAAGCAAATAACACTTTATAAAAAATAAGTTTTGCGCAAAAAATGCGCCGAATGAAAAAAGAGATACATTTGTTTCTCCGTCTTTTCCTCGGCGCTTTTTTATTTGTTTTCCCCATTTTTTGTTACACATATTTTTTCCCGCGAGGCGCAAATTATAAGCGTGGCAAAGCGCCACGGAAGATGAAAAATGAGGAAAATAAAATGAAACGAAAACCAGGCTTCAAGGCTCGCCTCCGTGGCACTTTTTTAATATTTCTAACCGCCTCCCTCCTGCTTTCCCCGCTCACGGCGCATGGGGCAACCAAAGCGGAGGCAGGAGATCTGCGCGTTTCCTCGCGGATTCTCGACCTTTTTCGTGAAAAAAGCAAACCGCAGGAAAAAACGCTTTATCTATGCCCCGGCGGGCAGGCCTTTGGCATGAAGATCCGCCAATCCGGCGTTACCGTTACCTCCATTACGGATGAAAAGTCGCCGCTTGGCAAGCTGCTTTGCGCAGGGGACGTTCTCCTTTCTCTGAACGGCGAGGCCATTGGGAGCGCAACCGATTTCTGCCAAAAATTCAATACTGCCCGGGGGAGCATTTCTCTCACGCTTCTGCGCGGAAAAGAGAAAAAGACCGTTCTCATCCCGCGCGAGGATATAAGAGAGGGGCGCGGGATCGGTATAGAGCTGAAGGATACGGCCGCGGGCATCGGGACGGTTACCTATATAGATCCCGCGACCGGGGCTTTTGGCGGCCTTGGCCACGGCATCTGCGCACCCGACACGGGCGAGATCTACTCCATGCAAAGCGGCATTGCCACCGAGGTGATCCTCGGCGGCGTTTTAAAAAGCGCCTCGGGAAAGCCCGGAGAGCTTCGCGGTGTTCTTGGCCGAAGAGAGATCGGAACGCTTTATAAAAACACCGATTGCGGCGTTTTCGGCGCTCTTTCCCTCGAAGGGAAATCCCTCTCCGATCCCCTCCCCGTCGGCACGCGTGACGAGCTTGCGCTCGGCGAAGCGGAGATCCTCTCTTCCCTTAAAAACGGTGCGCCCCAGCGCTACACGATCCGCATCACCGAGATCGATCGCGACGCGACCGATTCAAAATCCTTTCGCATTGAGGTGACCGACCAAGCGCTCATCGCCCTCACGGGCGGCATCGTCCGCGGTATG
>JAZQWS010000367.1:0-7522 GCA_045632465.1 Eubacteriales bacterium | reverse complement strand
TTTCTCCTTTCGTGTTGCAATAGACTTGAGCATCTTATTGTACCACATTAGGAGATTTTTTGGTATAACCTTTGTTTCCCACCCGCATAGCGGGTGGTTGTCTGTTTCGCTCTTCAAGCTCAACTGCCTAAAGGCATTAATACAAAGAATCGGCAGAGGGAGCATTTCCTCTGCCGATTTGTGATAGAACGATTACGTAATCACCATTATATCGAATGAGGGTCTGAAATGGAAGAGTTAAAAAACCGCAAAACGACTCGCTTAAAGGGCGCAGACTATAATCAAAATCAAGCCGTTTTTTTAACGATATGTACGAAAGAAAGACAGCACCTGCTTTCGCGTATTGTAGGGACCGGCGTCCCCGACGGTCCAAAAATCGAATTAACGGAATGCGGTGAAATTGCAGACAAATACATCCGTCAATTGAATGATTTTTATGATAATCTATCGGTCGAGCGTTATGTGATTATGCCGAATCACATTCATATTATGCTATGGGTAAAAGGCGAAGGAACCGGACGGCCGGGGACGCCGGTCCCTACGGTGCAAAATTCCATTCCGTCGCGGTTTATGTCAACCTTCAAAAGATTTTGCAATAAGGAATACGGAGAAAACATCTGGCAATATCGCTCCAACGATCACATTATCCGAAACCGAGAGGACTACGAGGAGCATTTGCGGTATATATATGAAAACCCGCTTCGCTGGCAGGATGACGAATTGTATTCGGAAGAATAACGCATACCGCGAGGATAAAGACAGCGCACCGCTTTTCGGCGGTGCGCTTTTTGTTTCATATTTTACTTTTTCGTTAAATGCTTTACCTTTTCGACCACCGCGTTTCCCTTGAGGCGAAGTCTTTCGCGATTCTTGCGAAGGAAGCCGCGAAGCTGGCTTTTATGATGGCAAAGCTTTTCCTTGCAATGCGCGCAGGAGAGGCACTCGTTGGTTTGCTCATCGAAGCGCTCGGGATGCAGATGCGCCGCCAGCTCCCAGAAGAAAAGAAGCAGGAGCGCAACGCCGAGAAGCCCCCACGTGAAATAATGAGGAATGAAGACGAGAGGCGTGAACATCATCGCATAATCCCAGTTATAGATACGGCAGCTGCCACAGCACTTATTCTTCATAAACCAGGTTTGGAAGGGGCAGAAGAAGAGAATGCAGATCATATCGCAAACCGCATAAAAGAGGCTGACGAGGAAGAGGATTCCATCATCGATCACCGAGAGAAAATACAATGCGCCGATCGCGCCGTTCAGAAGAATCCAGACAAGCGCCACCATCCAAACGGAAAGCGCGCCGCCTTTTTTGCGCTCCGCGCCCTCGCGCGGAAGATAGTTTTTCGCAAACTGCTTTTGGCATCCCATGCTCTCAAGCGAGGAGGGAAAGAAGCGGAAGATCATTTCCACAAGGACAACCACGCCGATAAAGCAGATCAAGGCCATCAGCGAGGGATGCTCCGCAAGCTCCGAAAAAACGATCCGAGAGCCGCCGATGCGCTTTATGATGTAGAAGATCAAAACGCCGAGAAACAGAGCCGATCGGAAATAAAGCTTGAAATAATGCAAGCGCGAAATGCTTGACATTTTGTTTTTTTGTGACATTGGAAAAAATTCCTTATTCAAGATTTTTGGCGAGGATCAGAATGCATCGCCGGGCAGAGACGTGCCGAGATCTCCTTCCATTTCGCGAATGATCTCGTCTAAAAAGGCATCCAAAGCGCCGCTGTTGATCAGAAAGCTGAAAAAGATCGTTGCCACGCCGAAGAGCGCGCCGCAAATGCCGAGAACGAGACCTGCAATCGCCTTTCCGTCAAAATATCCGAGATGGCGGCGCGCCACGATCGAGAAGGCAAGCGCAAGCGCACCGATTCCAAGGCCAAACCAGCCGCCACAGCAGCCGATCACGACGGAAACGATACCGCACACCAGCGAAATGACAGAATAGAGCATCGAGCGGGGCTTGGAAAGATTTTCAACAACACCGGAAATATCCTCGGAGGATGGCGCAGAGGACGCATAAAAAGCGTTTTCATCAAATTCTTTTTGATCGTTTCTGAAATCTTCGTTGTTCATAAAATCTCCTTTCTTATTAAAACCCTATCGCATTTTCTCTATTTTATCATATTTTGAAAAAAGTTGCAAGATAGGATTGCAACTTTTTTTGCTTTGTGCTACAATGAAGAAAAAGAGAAACCTTGAAGGGAGGCGAAAAATCATCGAAAAACAAAGCGATTTTGCAAGAAAATGGCTTCTTTGGCAGATTCCGTTTCTGCTCTTCGTTCTCTTTTACGCGCTCGCCTATCGGCATGCGCTATCGGTTGGCTCGGCATTTTTCAGTTGCCGCATCGCAAGCACCCTTCATATCTATTGCCCCGGATGCGGCGGATCGCGCGCGCTTTCTGCGCTTCTTCGGGGAAAAATTCTTTCTTCTCTTCGCTATTACGCGCCCCTGCCGCTCGCGGCATTTCTCCTTTTGCTTTCGGATCTTCGCATGCTTCTTTTTCTGTGCGGCAAGGGGAGCTTTCCTTCCCGCCGCTTCGGCTACGGCGCCATGATCCTTTGCATCGCGGCCGTGTTTTTGCAGTTTATTATCCGCAATATATTTCTCTTCCAAGGAATCGATCTTCTGGGCGATATACTTCCGAGATGAAATGTTTTATTTACATTTTTGCATTTACCGCATCTACAAAGCGCAGGAATGCGGCATCGCCCGCCTCCGTGTTTTTATAAACGCCCGCATCCTCAAGAACGCGAACGAAGGTCTTTCCGATCTCCTCGAAAAGGATGGAGCGAACGTTTTCCTTCGTGATCTCGCGGCGAGCCTTGAAGGCATCCACCCAGGATGCGTGCTTCGCGGTTTTCTCGGAGAGCGAGAGATCCGCGCCCAAGACAAGCGCCTCTGCGAGAGCCTCCATCTCGTCCTTCAGTCGCGCGGGCAAAACCGCAAGGCCCATAACCTCGATCAAACCTATGTTTTCCTTTTTTATATTATGAAGCTCGGCATGGGGATGGAAAAGCCCCAGCGGGTGCTCCGCCGTTGTGCGGTTGTTGCGCAAAACGAGATCCAGCTGATACGCCTTTCCCGCGCGGCGCGCGATGGGCGTTATCGTGTTATGCGGCTCGCCATTCGAAAAGGCAAGGATCTCTGCGCTCTCGTCGCTGTATTCTCTCCATGCAGAAAGGATCTTGTCCGAAAGAAGGATGAGGTCCTCCTTTTTTTCGCTCTCGAGGCGAAGAACCGACATCGGCCAGAAAACAATGCCTGCCGAAACCTCCTCAAATCCCGCAAAGGTCACCGCCTTTTTGATGGGTGCTTTTGCCATCGCGAAGGTATAAGCGCCGCCCTGCATATGATCGTGCGAGAGGATCGAGCCGCCAACGATGGGAAGATCCGCATTCTGTCCGATAAAATAATGCGGGAAAACCGAAACGAAATCCAGCGCCTTTTCAAAGCTTTGGCGATCGATCTTCATCGGCTCGTGCGCCGCGGAAAGTGCGATGCAATGCTCGTTATAGTAAACGTAGGGCGAATACTGAAGATACCATTTTTTGCCCGCCATATCGATCGGGATCTGTCTTAAATTCTGTCTTGCGGGGCGCGTTACGTCCCCGGCGAAGCCCTCGCACTCATGGCAAAGCAGGCACTTCGGATAGCCCGATGCCTTCTGAAGCTTTGCGGCGGCGATCGCCTTCGGATCCTTTTCGGGCTTCGAGAGATTGATGGTGATATCCATCACGCCGTAGGGCGAATCCACCTGCCATTTGAGATCCTTTGCCACGCGCGCGGTGCGGATATAGTTCACTGCGCCCTGCATACGGTAAAAGTCCGAGGTTGCCGCCTCGGGCGATTCCTTATAAAGCGCATGGAAGCGGTCGATCACCTCGGAGGGGCGGGGGGTGATAACGCCCATCAGAGCTGTGTCAAAAAGATCGCGCGCAACGGTGCTTTCCGCATCGATCGCGCCCATTTCTCCCGCAAGGTCGCAAAGCTCTGCGAGGATCGACTCAAGGTCGCGCACAGAGGTCGCCTTCTCGTCTGTCAGCTCCGCGCCATGCATGAGAGAGAGCCATCCGTTCATCACGTAGGCCTCGTCCTCTTTCCGAAGAAGTCCGTTTTGCTCGGCATACAGCGCAAGCTCGCTCAAAAGATAAGTTAAAGAATGCTTCATTTTCATAATCCTTTATATGTAATCAAACGTCACGAACGGAAATTTCGCCCGAGGAAAGGAGCATTTCCTCCCCATCCTTCAGGAGGCGAAGCGATCCGTCATTTTCAATCGAAAGCGCCTTGGCAAAAAATCTTTCCTCGCCGCGAAAAACCGCTACCTCGCGCCCCGCGATGGGGCAAAGCGAGCGATAGATATCCATCTGCGCCGCCCGATCCTCCGAAAGGCTCTCTAAAACGCGAAGGATCATTCTCGCCGCCAGATAATCGCGATCCACGGCGCTTTCCGCATGAAGATCCAGCGAGGTTGCGATCTCGGCAACCTCCGGCGGCAGGGGCACCTTGCGCACGTTGATGCCGATGCCGATCACGGCATAGCGAAAGCGCCCGCTCTCGGGATCGATCTCTCCCTCGGTTAAAATACCGCAGAGCTTCTTCCCACCGAGCTTCAGATCGTTTACCCACTTGATCTCGGGAGTGATCCCCGAGGCATCCTTCACCGCGCGGCACATGGCAACCGCCGCCCCCGTGGTTAAAAGAACGCCCTCCTCAGCGCGATGCGAGGGAAAAACGAGCAGACTCATATAGATGCCGCCCCCCTCGGGAGAGGAGAAGCTTCGGCCGCGCCGCCCGCGCCCCGCCGTTTGCCGCTCGGCAATAAAAACGGCAGATCCGCCGCCTGCCTGCGCGTGCGCCTTCGCGGCGTCACTCGTGGAGGAAATCTCATCGTAAATATAGATCGGGAGCGCATCGGTTCCGAGAAACGCGCGAATGCGCTCTTCGGAAAGCTTTTTTCTTCCCTGCGAGATATTTTGTTTTTCCATCGGACGCTCCCTCCTCTTTTTTATATATTTTAACACAGCTTGATACCCCTTGTCAAGAATCGGGGCGGCGTGTTTTTTCTTTTATAAAATATAAAAGTTTAAAATTTGCTTTTTGCTTCGTCACATAGGTTTAACAAAAAGAGTTTATACTAATAGTGCTATCATGATAAATAGCCACATATTTTATGGAAAATCAACTTTGAGGAAATTTATATGAAAAAAATCCGCTTTATCGCCTGCCTTCTTCTATGCACGCTGGCCATCACGGGCTGCAGCTTCGGCACGCAGGCAGACTATGCCACCAAGGAGGATCTCGAGGCGCTGAAGGAGCTGCAAAGCACCGAGGCGGGAGATTCCTATAACGTGAACATCTCTGCCAATGAAAACACCTCGTTGCTCGGCGCGGCGAAGGCTCTGCTCTCGGTTGTCAGCATCACCTGCAACTTTGAGGAGCTTTACACGTCCGGATGGTACGGCTCGCATCAGACCACCCTCCGCACCACCACCTATTACGGCTCGGGCGTTATCTACAAGATGGACAAGAGCAAGGGCGACGCCTACGTTATCACCAACTATCACGTGGTTTATAACAGCGCCTCCGTGGCAGACAACCACATCAGCAACGACATCAACCTCTTCCTTTACGGACAGGAAAACGAGAAGGATGCCATCAAGGCAACCTACGTTGGCGGCTCTTCCTACTACGACATTGCGGTTCTGAAGGTGAGCGGCTCCGCGATCCTGAAGGAAAGCATTGCCACCGAAGCAACGCTTGCAAACTCGGATAAGGTTTCGGTTCTGGACACGGCGATCGCCATCGGCAACCCCGCAGGCATGGGCATCTCTGCAACGGCGGGCTACGTGAGCGTTGACAGCGAGCAGATCACCCTCTCGGTAGCGAACGGAAGATACGTGAACATGCGCGTGATGCGCGTGGATACGGCAGTCAACGGCGGAAACAGCGGCGGCGGCCTCTTTGACGAAAAGGGAAATCTGATCGGCATCGTGAATGCAAAGATCCAGGACTCCAGTATTGAAAATATTGCCTACGCGATCCCCTCCAACGTGGCAAAGCATCTGGCGGAGAGCATCCTTTCAAGCGACAAGGGCGTTGCCACGCGATGCATCCTCGGCGTTATGCCGACGGTTGTTTCCTCCAAGGCGGTTTATGACACCGAGACCGGAAAGATCTCCATTATCGAAACCGTTGGCATCGGATCTCTCACCGAAAACAGCTCTGCCGAGGGCAAGCTTTTTGCAGGCGATATCATAAGAAAGCTGACCATTGACGGCGAAACCATCGAGATCAAGCGCGAATTCCAGGTGCGCGAGAGCATGTTTGCCGCGCGCGTTGGCAGCACGGTTGTTTTTGAAATCGAAAGAAACGGAGAGATTTTAAACATCTCCTTCTCCATCACCGAGGACACGGTAACCGAATTTTAAAGCAAAAAGCAAATAATTATTTACAAAATAAAGACTTTATGAGGAAATAAAGTGAAGGACCTGGTTTTTGATTTTGACGGAACGCTCGTGGACTCCATGCCCACCTGGGGCGGAAAAATGATCCGCATTCTGAAGGAGGAGGGCGTTTCCTACCCCGAAAATATCATCGAGATCATCGTGCCGCTCGGCGACGTGGGCGCGGCACGGTACTTTATCGAAACTCTGAAGGTCTCTGCCTCCATGGAGAGCCTGCTTTACCGCATGGATGCCTATGCGCTCCCGAAATACCAAAACGAGATTCCCGAAAAGGAGGGCGTTTCCGAAGTGCTCCGCGCCTTGAAAGCACGCGGACATCGGCTTTTCGTTCTCACGGCATCGCCGCATCGCATGCTGGATCCCTGCCTTGCCCGCCTGGGGCTCACCCCGCTTTTCGACGGCGTTTTCAGCTGTGACGATTTTTCCACCACCAAGGCAGATCCCGAAATTTACGATCGCCTCTCGGCGCATATCGGAAGCACAAAGGAAAACCTCGTTTTCTTCGACGATAACCTCGGCGCTTGCAAAACGGCCATCCGCGCGGGCGTTCAAACCGTCGGTGTTTACGACGATTCGGGCAAGGCCGCCTTCGATACGCTGAAAACGGTCGCAAGCGCTTGCGTGAGGTCCCTCTCCGAAATATTAGACCTTTCTTTCTAAATAATGAAAACAAAAATAACCGAGGCCAAAGGCGACTTCTCATAAGGAAGTTTGATATTGTTTTGTAGGCGACCAATGGTCGCCCCTACGGATAAGAAAAACTTGATATGCAGAAAGCAAAGAGATAACCCCGACAGACCATTAAAAATCTGTCGGGGTTTATGATTCGATACATTGGAATTTACCTTTCAGTATCTATCAACACCGCTCTGCACGGTGAACCATCTGCACCCGCCAAATTCAGCGGAGCCGCATTTAAGAAATAGATACCCTCGGACACCTCTGCCAAACGAATCCCCTCAAGCAAGATAACATCAGCAGACAGTAGTGCAAGATGTACCGCCATTGGCGCGTTTTGCGGTCCGACCGACTGAGGCTCGTTTCCGAGAAGT
>JAZQWS010000366.1:0-4670 GCA_045632465.1 Eubacteriales bacterium | reverse complement strand
ATCATCAAAGGTGAGAATTACCTTGATATTGCCTTCTTTATTTATGCTATTTTTATATTTGTTGTCAATAAAAGTAAAGATGTTTATGAAAAAAATTCGATAAGCGTTTTATTTTTTCTCCGTTCGGGACGGAGAATAGCGGTGCTTCTTTGCCGATTGCCGCATATTTATGTTCGCCCATAGCGTGATATGGTAGAAGCTCGATCTTTTGGGGTGCTCCGCAAGAAAAAATGTATTCTTTTATTTTTTGCAGTTCTTCCTCGCTATCATTAAATGTTGGAATGATCGGAATTCGTATCCATAACGGTGTGCCTGTTACGAGCAATCTTTTGAGATTTTTGAGTATCAATTCATTGCCAACTCCCGTATATAGTTTGTGCTTTTCGCTGTTGAAGCATTTAAGATCATAGAGAAAAAGATCGGTATAGGGAAGAATCGTCTCAAATCGTTCATACGGAACGTGTCCTGCTGTATCCACGGCGGTGTGGATGCCGTTTTCCTTGCATGCTTTTAGAATTTCGATGAGAAAATCGATCTGCAGCATACATTCGCCACCCGAAAAGGTAACACCGCCGTGCGAATTATCATAAAAGGCTTTGTCCTTCATAATGATCTTCAAAACCTCGTCGGCTGTGTATTCTCTACCGCAGATCTCTCTTGCGTCCTGCGGGCAAAATATTGTGCATTTACCGCAAAATGTGCATTTCTCAAGGGCATATGCGCACTTTTTCTTGCATTTTCCGCACATTGTGCATTTATTCCTATAGAACATCATTTGCGGCTTTGCACTTTGACTTTCGGGATTGTGACACCAGGCGCAACGAAGGTTGCACCCCTTGAAAAACACCGTGGTACGAATTCCCGGGCCGTCAACGTATGAGTTCCTTTGAATATCAAAAATAGTTGCGGTGCTCATATTTCCTCCTTGCTTTTGCGAACATCATCCCGCATTGCAATAGCTTCTGCCGATAATCTCATCCTGCTTGGATTTTTCAAGGTTCACAAAATAGACCGAAAGTCCGGAAACGCGCACGATGACCTGCGCATACTCCGAGGGAGATTTCTGTGCCTCGATGAGCTTTTCCCTTGAAAGAACGTTAAGCTGAAGATTCGGGCATCCGCTCGCACCGTATGCACGGATGATAGCGGACACATTTTCGCGTCCGATACCTTCATTCAGCATCAGATCTGCAACGCTTATGCCGGAGAGCAAATTGTAGCCAACGGTCTTGATCGTGTCGAGCACCTCTGTCGCGCTTCTCGTTTTCGCGATAATGCTTGCGCTGATTCCCTGCGAGAAGATATCGCCCGCGGCTCTTCCGTCCGCAGTAGCGCGCACACACTGCGCAACATTTTTGTGGAAATAATATGCGAAGGTGGAAAGGATATTTTTGCCGCCTCTCTCGTTATCAAGAGACGTCACAAAGGCATTCAGATCAGCGATCACAGCTTTTGCGACCTCGTCCACCTCCTCGTTTCCGTGGCCGTACTTAGAGAGGTGAATACACTGCATACGAAGATCCTCTGCTCCCTCCCAGTTATTGAGAAGCGCGCGGCGAAGCTCTGAGAGCGAGATCACCTTATCCTCGTACACAAGCTTTTTAATTGCGTAAATACTGTCGGTAAGCGTTCCGATACCGCAAAGGCAGATCGTTGAAAGATTGTATTTTGCGCCGCCCTCGGAGTAATCCCTTCCGCTTTCGATACATCCCTCGTGCAAGGATGAGAAAAGCGGGCAAGGATTTATCTCCTTAAAGTGCTTTCCGACCGTGACCTCATCGCGTACCGCACCGCCGATGATCTTTTTTAGATTTGCGAGCAGCTTTTCATAAAAGATATCAAAGCTTTCAGCATCCTCGATTATTTCAGGCATACGGCGCATTGCCGCCGCATCATTCAAAACCTCCTCGACCTCGCATTCGTTGAGCGAAAGATCGAGAATGGAGGGAAGCAAAACATAGAGAAATGCACCTGCTGTGTGTCCCTTACCCTCTACCATCGTTTCCTGACATCCGCCGTTCAGGTATGCACGCGCATCCACCTCGCTAACACCCGCACGCATAAGAGCGGGAATGATCACGTCGTCGCAGGAAAGTGCGAAATTGTTGTGTCCTTTCAGAGCGTGCTCACTGATAAGATCGATATAGGCATCGGGCGAATTCTTGGAATATCGAAGATTGAGCTTAGGCGTGACCAAATGATTTTCGCTATGCACCTCAATGATCATACGCGTGATATCGTTAAACACGGGTGCACCGCTCGCGTCACAGCCGCCAAGTGCGAGGCAGGTGCTGGACTCGGGCCAAGAGCTTGTAACCGATGAGAATTTAATATCCGTCGGTATCAACCAAAGATAGATAAGTTCTTTTGCTTCCTCCTTGGTAAGTGCGCCGCTTGCGATATCCTTTTCGTAAAGCGAGCCAAGCATCATATCGATCTGTCCCAAGACCGAAACGCCGAGGTATTCAAGATTTCCAGTGATCTCGCGCATAAACCAGATAGCGGCAAGTCCCTCGTAAAAGCTCTCGGCGGGTCGCCTCGGAACGCGCCTTGCTGCACTTGCTATCATGCGCATATATTTTCTCTCCTGCTCGGTTTCGCAGGATGGAAGCATTTTTTCTGCGGCATCCGCAAATTTTTCTGCTATTTTCAAAACGGCTTCAAGGCTCTTTTTCGCAGAGGAACAGAATTCACGCGCCGATGCATCGAGGCTCTGATCTGAAAGCCTCGCATTGATTTTTTCTATGATGCCACCAATGCCAAGGGCGAGTATCTCACGGTAGCCGATGGAATTATGATCCGAATCGAAATAGGACGCTGACATTCTGTAAAGGCTGACGTGTTTCGTGTAGTCTAAAAATCCGCGCGTGCCATTATAGTCTCCGAGCTGCGCACCGAAAAGAACGAAACGTTTATGTGCTTCCGAAACCTCCGCGTCTTCAAACACGGTGTTTTGACGGCGTTTATAATAAGGCTCGCCGATGTCGCCAAATCCCCAGGAGCGGGTACGGCGCACGCCCATTTCATAGAAAAACGGCGATCCCTTGAAAATAACCGGCTCGAAATGCTCTGCCACTGATGCGTGAAATTGACTTTTTTGCTGTATCGGAGTAGCCTGCGGATTCTCGCTCATAAAGCGTTCCATATCGTCAGCCACTTGTGCCGCCACGCGATTATAGACCTCGTTTTTGAACGGATCATGCATGGTTTCATAATATTTTTTCATTTCATCCTTGATATGCATACACCTTACACCTCCCAAATTTTTTGTTACTTTTATTATATTGCATTTTATCACAGATGTAAATGATATTTTTTATGACGAAATTGATCTATCGTCTGAAATTAAGGATTGACTTTTCTTTTGTCGGATGTTATAATGATCGTATAAAAAACAACGGAGATTTATATGAAAACAAATCACTTGCGAACTGATATGGTTTTATCTGAGAGCTTCGTCTGGGATCTTCCCGAGGGACGTTGTCCAACTTGGCTTTTCGTTATTTTTAAATGTCCTGCCACCGTGGAGGTAGATGGCAAAAAAATCGACCTTGAGATAGGCGAAGGCATGCTTTTTGCTCCAAATGAAGCACAAAAATACTATTCGCGGCAGGGGAAGTTTGTGCACGATTTTGTTCATATTGAGTTTGAAAGCGAAGCGCAGGAAAAGGAATTTGCAGATATTCCGCACAGAGAGCGGATTCGCCTTCTGCATTACGAGACGATGTCTGAAATACTTGGCATTATCTGCGAGGAAAAAATGTCGAATTCAGAAGATATCCAACTCGTGCATAGCCTCCTTAATTCCTTTCTGCTTATGGTCTTGAAGGCTACAAGAGAGCATAATCTTTCACGATACTACGAGGTGCTGATCCGTCTTCGTTCAGAAATTTTCCGAAGTCCCGAAAAGGATTGGGAGATTGACGCTATGGCAAGGTTTACAAATCTCTCAAAATCGCATCTGCAAATGCTTTTCAAAAAGCAATTTGGCATCACCTGCACAGACGCGGTGATCTCGGCACGTCTCGAAATGGCGAAAAGTCTCTTGATTGAAACGCAGATGCCGGTTGCGGAAATCAGCTCTCTCTGTGGCTATAACAACGTCGAGCATTTTATAAGGCAATTCAAGTCCCACCTTGGCGTAACACCTATGCGATATCGTACGGAGAATATTTCCGCACAGGCATAGGCGTGACGTGTTTTTGATGGTGAATGATGATATATACGCGCACCTGAAAACCGTCCGGGAAATATCCAGGATAGGACAACGGTTTGGAGAAAAATGTCAAATTTGCGCTCCCGATTCCGTTTTGAATTTAGCGGCGAAATATGACGGACTCATAACCGATGCACCGCTCGAATTGCGTCTTTTGTACGAGTATATGTATAAGCAAGGGCTTTCCGAAAAACAGGTCGCGGAACGTATCGGGCGAACAAAAAGAGCAATACAGTATAGGCATAGGAAACTTTTGGAGTATTTTTATAGGAAAACATCGGAGTAAAAAGAAAACCCCGCGACATTAATTTTCTAATGTGTCCCCTGTCAAGTAGACAGCCTAAAAAACAAAAGAATTTACAAATCAAATAGATTCTTTCATCTCCCCCTGCTGCGCAGCAGGGGGAGATTTTTCGTCACGCGGCGGTGGCGAAATAATACTCGCAAGGTGTCA
>JAZQWS010000365.1:0-9522 GCA_045632465.1 Eubacteriales bacterium | reverse complement strand
GTGTAGCCGATGCTATCCAGCGTGGGGATGCCGGCAATGGTGGAATAGGCGGCATCCGAGCCGCCGAGTCCCTGCTTCGGCTCCATGTGGGGAAGCCCAACCTCTGCGCTGATCTTGTTGATCTTGTCGAGAAGGGCATAGTTTTTCTCGGTTGCCTCCATGGGCGGGCGGTAGCTCACCTCGCGGATTTCGCAGGTGCATCTGGGGATATGAACCGTTTCGGCAACGCGCTTCACGATGGCAACTGCCTCGTCCTTTTCGGCAAGCGTTGCAAAGCGGATATCGGCAATGAATTTGCATTCCGCGGCCACCGAGTTTCCAACCGTGCCGCCATGGATCACGCCGCAGTTGCAGGTCAGCCCCTTGATGTCCTTCAGCTTTTCAAGCTCGATGATCTTGTGCGCCGCCTCGGTGACTGCATTGGCATAATCGGGGCATTGCGAGGAATGTCCCGCAACGCCGTGAACGGTCAGCTCATAGCGCAGAATTCCCTTGCGGGCAACGAGCGCCTTGCCGTACGAGCCGCCCTCGAGATTTAAGAACGCAACCGCATCCTTCGCGCGCTCCACGATGTAGTTGATGGTTGCTTTGCCGCTCTGGATGGAGCTGGTTTCCTCGTCGGGCATAATCCAGAGCGCCAGGGGGCGCTTCTTGTAGCCGAGGCGCTTCAGCGCATCCATTGCCATCAGCGCGGCAACAACGCCGCCCTTGCAATCGAGCGTTCCCGGGCCGTACATTCTGTCTCCCTCACGGCGCACCACGGGCGCGGGGAAGAGTCCCTTCGGATGCACGGTGTCGGTATGCCCGGAGTAAACGAGGGGCTTTGCGTTTACCTCGCCGTTCATCAGAATTCCGATCACGTCGCCTGCCACGGGCTGGGAAAATACCTCGATATCGAAGCCCTTTTTCTTCGCAATATCGGCAAGATAGTAGGAAGCGGCATCCACGCCGACCTTATCCGCCGTTGGGCTTTCAAGCAGGCAATCCTGCTCCAGAATGTCAAGATATTCGGGAAGGAGCTTTTCAAGCTCTTCAAACAAACGATCGCAGTTCATCATTTTGGTTACCTCATTTATGTGAAATTCATTATAATACCGGATATTACGCACACGATTCCATTTTATTTTAATATACGCGCGTGAAAAAGTCAATAGAGGCGGTAAAGAAAACGCACAAACGGGTAAAAAAATGCAACAGACGTGCGTGCTCAGATGTCCAGTCTTCTGTATTTTGCGGGGGTGTATCCCGTGACCTTTTTGAATACCTGCACGAAATGCGAGGCGGAGGAGAAGCCACAGGCTTGCGCCACGATTTGTATATCGCATTCGTTCGTTTTTAATATTTTTTTGGCCAGATCGATGCGCAGGCAGGTCAGATATTCGTGAAACGATTTCCCCGTTTCTTTTATAAAGGATCTTGAAAAATAGTCGTGATTCAAGTGAAAAACGCCGGCGATGGCTTCTACGGTGATCGGCTCGGAGAGATTTTCTCGCACGTATGTAAGAATTTCCGTGATCCTTTTTTTGGAGGCCGCGGCGGCTTTTTCCGGCAAAGCGGAATCCGTTAAGAGCAGCATAACGATCTCGTTGATGCGCATCTTGGCGATCAATTTATTCTTTAACGAATAGGGGGAATGATAAATATGCAGTAATTCCCGAAAGTATTCTTCGATCCTTTCTTTTACAGTACCGCTGACGCGTGTGACGGAGGGCAGATTTTCATAGGATACGCAGCTTTGCATTTCCTCCATGATAACGGAGTCCGAAAAATACAAAAAATACATATTCGTTTTCTTTTCCTGCGATTGCTTGAATCTGTGAATGTCCATGGCACTCATCAGGCAGGCGCAACCGTCATCAAAGACGTATTTTTCGCCGTTGATATAATTGATACATTCGCCCTGCACAACGTATTCGATGCCGGAGGCTTCGTGCCGATGATAGTGCGGAATATCGGGCGCGCAGATATACCCCGTTTCAATGTAAAATTGATAGGGCGACTGCTCCAGTGCCTCTTTTCGATATCCCCCGACGTTGATTACGGCCGCCTTTGTGCCGGAATTGATCGTATCCATCGCTGTGCTCCTTTTCCAGGGTCTCTTTTTTATGATGATATCACAAAACGGAGGGGTTGTCAAACATTTTCTTCGGGTGCGGTTGAAAAAATGGGGATGGATGATCCGAAAACGTGCGCTTTGACGGGGCTTTATAAAAAAGTATCTGTTTTTATATATTCGGTCTCGATTTTTATACTTTTTGTCCGAGATTTTGATATAATAGAAGTGAAGAATTTATTATGACAACGAAGGGCGGTTTTATCTATGCAAAAAAACGATCTTTTTTTCGATTTCAGATATTGGAACTGTAAGGAGGATACCTATCGGATCTCATCCTTGTCGTCCGTTACGTGCGCGGAGGCGGTTGGATATGCGGCCGAATACGCGAAAAAGGTGATCGGCAAATGCAATGCGGCCGATCTCATATTTGAGATCCGCCTTGCCCTGCATTTTTCGGAGGAGATCAAGGCGCTGATCGGAGATGCTTATGCCGAAAACGAGGAGAGCTATGCCGTTGTTACCTCCTTGCGGGATAAAACGGTGAAGCTTTGCGCTTCCTCTCGCAGAGGCCTTATATATGCCGTTTCCACGCTCTGCCAGCTGATCGAGGCAGACGCCGTTTGTGATATGGTTTTGTTTGACTATCCCGATCGGAGCATCCGCGGCTATAAAATGTATACGCCCGCGCCCGAGGGGATCGATGATTTCAAGCAGATGATCGAAACGCTTTTATATTATAAATACAACGCGGTGATGATCGAGGTTGGCGGCGCGATGGAATATAAGCGCCATCCGAAAATCAACGAGGAGTGGGTGCGCTTCTGCGACGATCTTTTTGCGCATCCCGGCAAGGCCATCGAGCTTGAAATACATACGTATCCGTGGCACAAGGATTCCATCCATCTTGAAAACGGCGGCGGAAGATTTATCACGCAGGAGCAGATGCGGGATATCGTTGCCTATTGCAAGGAGAGGGAGCTTTTGGTTGTGCCCGAGGTGCCAACGCTCAGCCACTCGGATTATATCGTGCGCGCTTATCGCGAGCTCGCGGAAAGACGGGATGATCCCGATCCGGATACCTATTGCCCCTCCAATCCGAAAACCTACGAGGTCGTTTTTGATATTATTGATGAGATCATCGACGTATTCGAGCCGGAATACATGAATATCGGCCACGATGAATATTATTCCTGCGGAAAATGCGAGCTTTGCAAGGATCGCGATCCCGTGGATATCTTCGCGGAGGATATTGCGAAGATCAACGACCATTTGAAATCCAAACGTGTGCAGACGATCATTTGGTGCGATAAGCTGTTCGAGCATTTAACGTATACGGAGTGGGATGGCGTTGAGCATCCCTTCGGTGCGCAGGCAGATCCGATGCTCGACGTTCCGAGCTTCCTCGGATGCAAGTATAAAATCCCGCGCGACGTGATCTTGTTGCATTGGTGCTACGGCGGCACAACGGTGGAGGAGGAGCTGGAGCTTCAGGATCTCGGATTTAAAATTCTATACGGAAATTACAAAGCAACCGCGCTGAAAAATTACGATGAAAGGCGCGAAATTTCTCCCGGCGGATTTTTCTCCAACTGGGGCTTCATCAATGAGGAATATATGCAGCGAAACGGCCAGTGGCCGGTGCTTTTATCCAATGCCTACGTTTTCTGGTCGAAAGAGGGAGGAAACGTGGATCGGGATTTCTTGGATCGGAAGATCGCCGATTCGCTCTACGGAAGAACGCTTCATCGGGGAAGCAAGCATAAGATCGAGATCGTTCACACCACCGGTTATTATAAAAAGCATCTGATGTTCTGGTGCGGCACCTTGATCCATGACGAGGATTGGCATCTCGGCGATTATGAGGTCACCTATGAAAACGGCGCAAAAACTTGCCTTCCCGTGCGATACGGCTGGAATATTTATACGGACGATGCCTTCGGCAAGAAATCCAAAGAGGCGCTGGGCGCCAGCCTTCCCTTTGAGCAGGATGGAAAAATGTATTACAAAACCGTCTTCGACAATCCCTATCCCGATCGGAGGATCGAAAGCATTGATTATAAGCCAACGATGGAGGCCAAGGTGAAATTGGTGCGCTTTGACACTTTCACGGTAAAATAAAAAAAAGAAATCGCAGATCTGATCGCCGCGATTTCTCAGAATAAATTTTCAGCAGAGGTGCGGATAAAAAAGCACCTCTGCTTTTTTATAACTTATAATGTAAACAATCATTTGCAAAAATCAAAGATTTTCTTGTTTTTCGAATATTTCATCCAACGTGGTTGCGATCTGATCGGTGTGGATCCATCTGCCTTTTTCGCCGCAAAGCAATCTTTTTGCAAGATCTCCCGCACCGCACCAGGTTGTCATCAAAGCACCGAGGATATGTCCTTTGTCGTTATCCTTTGCGTAATTCAGAAAAGCTTCGAGTCTCTCCTTGTCTCTCCAGGGGGATACCATGATTTTGAATCCCGCTTTTTCGAGAATATCCACGGAGGTGTATTGGGGGTATTTATTGTAGTGCCAATCGCAAATAACGATATCTCTTGAAAGCGTTTCAAGCGCCTTATGCAATCCGTTTCCGTCGCTGTCCCAGCAATCGTATCCCGTTTCCTCTGTGGAAAGAAGACGGTCGCCCCACATCATAACCGTGCCGCCGCGCTTTTTCACGTGGTCGTTCAGCGCATTGGCCCAATTGGCGATCAGCTCGCCCTTGGATTTTTTGGAGCATTCGGGGCAAAGACCAACGTTCATCGCCTCATCGCATCCGATGTGGATGCAGTCTGCCTCAAAGACGTCCATCAGCTCATCCATCAGCTCGCAAACCACAATTTTGGCAGGTCGGCTGCTCAGGCATATACTGCGGGCATAAAAAACCTCCCGCTCTCCCTGCTGCTCATCAAAGCCGGGGTAAGCGCGCAAAAGCCCGTCCGGAATATCGCATGACGTATCGTTATGTCCGTGAAGAATGCCGTCCGTCGGCTCGTTTGGAAAGCCGGATTGATGGCCGATCAGATTCATCTTCGGAACGAGCTTTATGTTGTGCTTTTTGCACACCGCCAGCAATTTCTTTACGTCCTCATAGGACAAAGGATCGTATCCCCATACCTCGGGATGCTTTTTGAATTGATAGCGGTATCTGACCTGCAAAACGATCATATTGAAGCCGCGCGGCGCAAGATATTCATCGATCAGCCGAACGGTGGCATCCACCTCGTTACTGAGCGGCGCGGTCAGCACAATGCCTGTGGTTTTCCATGGAAATTTCATTTGCGTTCCCTCTTTTCTGATAGAAAATTTCTTTAATCAAGCAAAAATTTCGTAAGCTCGGGGAAGGTGCGGTAATCGTCGATTTTGAGGAAATTGAAATCCGAGAGATAAACGGATTCGTCGTTTCCGCCCTCGCCGTAATCGTCACCGATGAAGAGCACCTCTTCGTGAGCAAAGCCCTTTTCCTTGCAGTATTTTTCAAGCGCATAGCGTTTATCGTAGGGCGCGGGTGCCATGTCAAAGGAGGAAGAGCCGCCGATGAAAACACGGTATTCGGAGAAAAGCTCCTTTACCTCCGCATAGAAGGCGCGGCGCTTTTTGCGGTCGGGATCAAAGGCGAGCTTATCCTGCTGATCGGCCTTCGTGCCGAGAACGGCGAAGGTGATGCAGCCCGAGGGGTGGTATTCCACGCTGTCGCCCTTAAAGACGGTGAAGCCGTGCTTTTCACGCAGGAAATTCACGCGCGCCTCAATGCTCTCGCGATCTCCCTGCGGAAGCGTGATGTCCTCCACGATGCGGATGTCCCCCATCTCCTTATCGTAAACGGCGTATTGCAAACCGTAGTTTCCGATGATGTCGATGGGGTATTTTCCCAGCTGGTTAAAGATGCGGCGCACCTGTCCCGCGCCAACCATGAGGAGCGCGTATTTTTTTGCAAGGCGGTCAAGAACCGCTCTTTGCTCTTCGGTGAGAGATTCCTTGTGCTGGGTAAGCGTGCCATCGAGATCCATGGCGATCAGCTTGATTTTTTTTGCATCCATTTTTATATTTTCTCCAATTTTTTGATGATATCGGCAGGGAAATTTGTGGTGATCAGCCTTGCGCCGTTTTGAATGGCAATGCCAAGAAGTGCGGCCTGCGTAACGCCTGCGCCGATCCATGGCTCTATGCCCTTAGAAATCAGATCATCGTAAAGCGCCTTGCGTTTCGTATCAAAGATGCAGGCGCAGAAGAGATATTCGGCGGGATCGAGGGTGGCGTTTTCCATATGCATGATAGAATAGGGATAGAAGCCGTGCAGAGGATAGCGCTTACCCCATTTTTTATAGCAGTATTCGAGAACGTAAGCATCAAAGCTGTTGATCAGAATGCGCTCGGCCATACCGTATTGCTCCACGAGCGCAATCACCTTTTCGATGCAGAGGCGGCATCTTTCTTCATTTCCCTCGGTGCAGTATTCCTTGATCTCGATATTCACCGTGAGATCGGTTGCCTTCACCCAAGCGAGAAATTCCTCGAAAAGCGGAATCTTCTCCGGGGCATTTGGATCTGCGGCGTTTAGAGCGGAGAGCGCAGCAAGCGTGAAGTCCTTCACCTCGCCTGTGCCGTCGGTCGTTCGATCCACCCTTGCATCGTGAATGAGGATCGGTATCAGATCCTTCGTGAGGCGAACGTCGGTTTCTATCATATCCGCGCCTGCCGCCAAAGCAGCGCGAAAGGTGGTCATTGTGTTTTCATAATGATTGTAGCTATCACCGCGATGGGCGGCAACGCCGATTTTATGATTGTACTGAAAGGCCATTTTTATATTGCCTCCTCGCCGAAGAGATCGTAATAGAGCCAAAGGACGGTGTAGCGATCTTTGAGATCCTTGGCGTGGCGAATGGCGGTTGCGATCTTTTCCTCGCCGTAAAGGGAGGTGAACTCCTCCATTGCAAGCCCAACGGTGGCAAGAAGTGAAAGAATTTCCTCGGCGCTCGGCATTTCTGCGAGAATTTTTTTGATCTCGGCTTCCTTGGCAAGGTAAACGGAAGTCAGATCGCGCTCGTATGCCCCCACCTTCTTCTGCAGGGCCACGCATCCTGCGCCAACCTTTTCGCCGTAGGCCGCGGCGAGCTTTTTCTTGGTTTCCTCGCCACCTTCACGGAAGCGGAAATTCGGGAAGGGAAGCGCGCGGAGCTTTTCGCGGATGCGCGCGGTGACAACGGTGGAATACGCCACGTCAATGCCGTGGGTAAGATAGGGCTCGTTTTTCACGATGCCCGCGATTTCAAAGAAATGCGAAAGGTGATGCTCGCTTCCCGATGCGGGGCGGGACGTGCCGAGAAAGCTCATCATAATGCCAACGATGATCAGCGCCTCCATCAATGCGCCGATGCTATCCTCATCCCGCGCGGTGATTCCCTTGGCCATATCGATCACGCGCTCGATCATCTCATAGGTCACGCCGTAGATATAAGGGCAGAAGCGCTCGCCCGTAACGGCGGTGGCAAGCTTCCAATCCGAAAGCGCGCTGTATTTTCCCACAATGTCGCCAAAGCCTGCGCGGAGCATCGGCATCGGCGCGTTTTTCAGCACCTCCGTGTCTGCCACGATGGCGCGGGGAAGCCCTGCGGAAACGGTTTCCTTCATGCCGCCGAGGATCATGGCCGCACCCGTGGAGGCATAGCCGTCCATCGAGGGAGCGGTGGCAACCACCATATAAGGAACGGAGGAAAGCTTGGATGCGTATTTCGAGAGATCCTGGATAACGCCCGAGCCGATGCCAACGATCAGCGAGGCATTCCCGAGGCTTTTCAGCACGCGCTCGGTTGCGCTTTCGTCGGGGATGAGAATTTCCTTGCCGAAGATTACGCGCGCGGCAATCTTGCCCTTCAGCGCGGCCTCGGTTTTTTCGCCTGCGGCGGCATAGGTGTTTTCATCCGCCACCAAAAGAATGCTTTCGTAGGGGGCGCAAAGCGCTGTGAGGCGCCGCATTGCGCCGCGCTCTATAAATACCGCCTCAATATCGCAGGTGTGATGCGCGCCGCAGGCGCAATGCACGCCGCCGAGCAGCTGATTGATATCCATAAAAATATCCTCCGAACGGTTGACAAATTGGTTTGTTTTCATTATAATAAAACTGTCAAAAAAAGTCAATATTTTTTGATAAAAACGATCAAAAGAATGAAAACGATTTGCTTTGGACGAAGAAACGATCAAAAACGGTCAGTTAGGAGAGGGATATGCTGAAAAACGAACGTGAGCGCGAGATTTTGCGCATCATTGAAAACGAAGGGGGATTTGCAACCGTGCGCGCACTTTGTGAGCGGCTTTTTGCAAGCGAATCCAGCATTCGAAGGGATCTGCGTGCTTTGGATGAGCGCGGACTTGTGCGCCGTACCCACGGCGGCGCGGAGAGGATTCTGAACCCCTCCGGCGGCATTGATTTTGCGGCGCGCGGCAACCAAAACGTGGCGGCAAAGCGCGCCATGGCGGAGATTGCAAAGCATTTTGTGAAAAACGGAGATATCGTTTTCTTGGATCAATCCTCCAGCGCTTTTTATCTTGCGGCCGCTCTCGCGGAAAACCGCACGCTCACGGTGGTAACGAACAACGTGGAGATTCTTGCGCTTCTTTCCGAAAGTGCCTTGAAGGTTTACGGCAGCGGCGGTATGCTTTGCCCCGATAACCGCACCTGCCTGATCGGGGAGGATGCATCGGCGGCCTTCTCTCGCGTGCGTGCCGACGTTGCGTTTTTCTCCGCGCGATCGCTCTCGGAGGACGGCGTGATCTCGGATCTTTCGCGCGAGGAGGTTTTGGTGCGTGAGGCAATGATCCGAAATGCGGAAAAAAAGGTTTTTCTCTGCGACAGTGCAAAGAACGGCACGCGCTCGGCCTATAAGCAATGCACGCTGAAGGAGATCGATATAAGAGTCGATGAATACGGCGCGTACGACCGCGAGGGAAAGCGGCTTGAGACTTGACTTTTTTATGACGAGATGCTATAATAAAGGGACAAAAAACACGTGATGCGGAGGTTTTATGAGAAGCTTCATTCTCGGAACGGATTGGTGGAGTGATTGCGACGATGCGGTGGCGGTTCGCCTGCTTGCACGTGCGCATCGGGCGGGTGAGGTACGCTTGCTCGGCGCGGTGATCAATGCTTGCATGGAATATTCGGTTGCCTCTCTGAAGGGATTTTTTCTCTCGGAGGGAATCGAGGATCTTCCGATCGGCATCGATCTTGCCGCCACGGATTTCAGCGGCGAAACGCTCTATCAAAAAAGAGTGGCAAAGACGTTTTGCCCCGGCGTGAAAAATACCGATGCGGAGGATGGCGTGCGGCTTTATCGCCGTTTGCTTGCCGAAAGCGAAACGCAGGTGGAGATCATAGAGATCGGCTTTTTGCAGGCCGCGGCGGCACTTCTCAAAAGCGGAGCGGACGATATTTCCGAAAAGAGCGGAATCGAGCTTGTAAAGGAAAAGGTTGCAAAATT
>JAZQWS010000364.1:0-5511 GCA_045632465.1 Eubacteriales bacterium | reverse complement strand
GCGGTTACAAAGATCGAGGATGGCGTTGCCGCCGCAAAGAATATCGGCTATCCCGTTCTTGTTCGCCCCAGCTTCGTTCTTGGCGGACGCGCGATGCAGATCGTTGGCGACGAGCAGCAGCTGCGCCACTATCTCAAGACCGCCGTTGAGATCGACGAGGACAAGCCCGTTCTCGTTGACAAATACATCGTTGGTAAAGAGGTTGAAGTTGACGCGATCTGCGATGGCAGAAACGTTTTCGTTCCCGGTATCATGGAGCTCGTTGAGAGAACGGGTATCCACTCCGGTGACTCCATCAGCGTTTATCCTCCCTTCTCTATTTCCGACAAGGTGAAGGGCACGATCCTGCAGTACGCGAAGGCACTCGGCCTTGGCATCGGCATCGTTGGTCTTTACAACATTCAGTTCATTGTTGACAAGAACGATAACGTATTCATCATCGAGGTGAACCCCCGCTCCTCACGTACCGTTCCCTTCCTTTCGAAGGCAACCGGATACAGCCTTGCTGACCTCGCAACCGAGGTAATTCTCGGCAAGAGCCTCAAGGAGCTTGGCATTTTTGATATTTATCCCGACGAGAAGGATCGCTGGTACGTAAACGTTCCCGTATTCTCTTACAATAAGCTTTCCGGCCTTGATGCTTATCTTTCTCCCGAGATGAAGTCCACCGGTGAGGCGATCGGATACGACGACAAGCGCAACCGCGCTATGTATAAAGCGCTTCAGGCTTCCGGCATGAAGCTTCAGAACTACGGTACTGTTTTCGTTACCGTTGCAGACAGCGACAAGGAGGAGGCACTTCCTCTAATCCGCCGCTTCTATAACCTTGGATTCAACATTCAGGCAACTCAGGGTACGGGCGATTTCCTGAAGAAGAACGGCATCCGCACCCACATTCTCGGCAAGATCAGCGACGGCTGCGAGGAGATCCCGGATGCGATCCGCAAAGGCTATATTGCTTACATCATTAACACCAGCGAAATCAGCGATTCCGGCCACACCGAGAAGGACGGAACGCAGATCCGCCGCCTGGCAACCGAAAATAACGCAAACCTCTTCACTTCTCTCGACACCGTTTCCACCCTTCTTGACGTTCTGGAGGAAACCACACTCTGCA
Source organism: Eubacteriales bacterium (assembly GCA_045632465.1). Taxonomy (GTDB): domain Bacteria; phylum Bacillota; class Clostridia; order Oscillospirales; family CAG-272; genus UBA1740. The sequence goes on along the minus strand of JAZQWS010000364.1, from coordinate 4,394 downwards.
TTTCCACCATCGACGCTTAAGGAGAAGAAAAGTGAAGCAAGTATATTTTACCATTCTCTCGCAGGAATGCATCGCCAAGGACGTTTTCAAAATGGTTCTTGGCGGTGATGCCGGCGAAATCAAGGGGAGCGGCGGCTTTGTTAATATCAAAATCGACGGTCTCTTCCTTCGCAGACCGATTTCGGTTTGCGATTCCGACAATGAAACGCTGACCTTGATCTACAAGGTTGTCGGCACGGGAACGAAGAAGCTTTCCGAGATGGAATGCGGCACGGTTCTTGATATTCTCATTGGTCTCGGAAACGGATATGATACGAAAAAGAGCGGAGATACCCCCCTGCTTCTTGGCGGCGGCGTTGGCGTTCCCCCGCTTTACAAGCTCGCAAAAATGCTGATCGCAGAGGGAAAGAAGCCGACCGTTGTTCTTGGTTTCAACTCCGCATGCGACGTTTTCTACGAGAAGGAATTTGAAGCACTCGGCGCGAAGGTGCTCGTTACCACCGCAGACGGCACGCACGGCACGAAGGGCTTTGTTACCGACGTGATCGGCGACATTGACTACACATATTTTTACACCTGCGGGCCCGAGCCCATGCTGAAGGCCGTTCATAAGGCAACAAAAACGAGCGGACAGATGAGCTTTGAGGAGCGCATGGGTTGCGGCTTCGGCGCTTGCATGGGTTGCTCCTGCAAGACGCTGACCGGCTACAAGAGAATCTGCAAGGAAGGCCCTGTGATGGAAAAGGAGGAAATCTTATGGTGAATACGAAGATAAACCTCTCGGGGCTCGTGCTTGACAATCCCGTGCTTTGCGCAAGCGGCACGTTTGGCTACGGATACGAATTCGCGGAGCTTTACGACATCAACTGTCTTGGCTCGTTTTCCTTCAAGGGAACGACCAAGGAGCCTCGCTTCGGCAATCCGACACCCCGTATTGCAGAATGCCCGATGGGCATGATCAACAGCGTTGGTCTGCAGAATCCCGGCGTTGAAAAGGTAATTTCCGAAGAGCTTCCCAAGCTCAGAAAGGTATTCCACAAGCCCGTGATCGCCAACATCGGCGGTTTTTCCTTCGACGAATACAGCGAGGTGGCTTCCCTGCTGGACAAGGAAGAGGGTGTTGGTCTCCTTGAAATCAACATCAGCTGCCCTAACGTTCACGGCGGCGGCATCGGCTTTGGTACTTCGGCAGAAACCGCCGCAGAGGTAACCCGCCGCGTGAAGGCGGTTACGAAGAAGCCTGTTTATATCAAGCTCACCCCCAACGTGACCGACATCGTTTCGATCGCGAAGGCCTGCGAGGCTGCGGGCGCAGACGGCATCAGCATGATCAACACGCTGCTTGGCATGCGCATTGATCTCAAAAAGAAGAAGCCGATCATTGCCAACAAGATGGGCGGATTCTCCGGCCCTGCAATCTTCCCCGTTGCGCTTCGCATGATCTATCAGGTATACGAGGCGGTTAAAATTCCGATCATCGGTATGGGCGGCGTTACATGCGCCGAGGACGTGATCGAGATGATGCTTGCAGGCGCAAGTGCCGTTCAGATCGGCGCGCAAAATCTTGTGAACCCTTATGCCGCAAAGGAGATCGTTGAGGCTCTGCCCGGCGTTATGGAAAAATACGGAATTGATAACTTAGAATCTATTATAGGAGGTGCCCACCATGGGTAAGGACGTTATTATCGCTTGCGACTTTGCAAGCAAGGAAGAGGTTCTTTCTTTCCTTGATAAATTTCAAGGCAGAAAGCCTTACGTGAAGATCGGAATGGAGCTTTTCTATGCCGCAGGCCCTGAGATCGTTCGCGAGATCAAGGCAAGAGGACACAAGATCTTTCTCGATCTGAAGCTTCACGATATCCCCAACACCGTGAAAAAGGCAATGCACGTGCTTTCCTCTCTGGACGTTGATATGTGCAACCTCCACGCGGCAGGAACCGTTGCAATGATGGAGGCCGCGCTTGAAGGTCTCGTTCGCCCCGACGGAACGCGCCCGCTTCTGATTGCTGTTACCCAGCTGACCTCTACCAGCCAGGAGAGAATGGAAAACGATCTTTTGATCAAGGAGCCTATCGACAAGGTGGTTCTTCACTACGCTTCCTGCGCTAAGAGCGCCGGTCTTGATGGTATCGTTTGCTCTCCCCTGGAGGCAGGCACCGTTCACGAAAAGTGCGGCAAGGAATTTATCACCGTTACCCCCGGTGTTCGTTTTGCTGACGGTGACGTTGGCGACCAGGTACGCGTTACCACCCCTGCGAAGGCAAAGGAGATCGGCTCGGACTACATCGTTGTCGGACGGCCAATCACGGCAGCCGCAGATCCCGTTGCCGCTTACATGCGCTGTGTTGATGAATTTTGTGATTGAGAGGAGATAACAAAATGACTGCTATCGAAAGACTTATTGCTAAGGACCTTTTGTCCATCCGTGCGGTATTTTTCCGTCCCAACGAGCCCTTTACCTGGGCGAGCGGAATTAAGAGCCCCGTTTATTGCGACAACCGCCTGACACTCACCGCCCCCGAGGTTCGCACCGACGTTGAAACCGCACTTGCAGAGACCATCAAGCGCGAGTATCCCGATGCAGAGGTGCTGATGGGCACTTCCACCGCAGGTATTGCGCACGCCGCAATCACCGCACATCTTATGGGACTTCCCATGGGCTACGTTCGCTCCGGCGCCAAGGATCACGGACGCGGCAACCAGATCGAGGGTAAGCTTATCCCCGGCCAGAAGGTTGTTGTCGTTGAGGATCTGATCTCCACGGGCGGCAGCGTTATCGAGGTTGTTAACGTTCTGCGCGAGGCAGGCGCTGAGGTTCTCGGCGTTGTTTCCATCTTCACCTACGGCATGAAGAAGGGACTTGAGAGACTTGCGGCCGCTGACGTTAAGAACGTGAGCCTCACCAACTTTGACTGCATTGCAACGATCGCGGCTGAGGAAAACTATATCGCCGAGAGCGATATCGCGCGCCTTATCGCGTTCCGCAACAACCCCTCTGACGAAAGCTGGATCACGGCGGAGGCGAAATAATGAGACATCTCTTAGATATTCTTGATCTTTCCGTTGAGGAAATCGACGAGCTTCTCGCCACCGCAAACGACATTATCGAGCATCCCGAAAAATACAGAGAAGCTTGCAAATATAAAAAGCTTGCTACCCTCTTCTTTGAGCCCTCCACGAGAACCCGCCTTTCCTTTGAGGCGGCTATGATGGAGCTCGGCGGCAACGTTCTCGGCTTCTCCGAGGCTTCCTCCAGCTCTGCAAGCAAGGGCGAAAGCATTGCTGACACGGCCGCCATCGTTAGCGGCTATGCGGACATCATTGCGATGCGCCATCCCAAGGAGGGTGCGCCCATGATGGCAACCACGACCTCCGGCGTTCCGATCATCAATGCGGGCGATGGCGGACACCACCATCCCACCCAGACGCTGACCGACATGCTCACCATCAAGCGCGAAAAGGGCCGACTCGATAACATGAAGATCGGTCTTTGCGGCGACCTGAAGTTCGGCCGCACGGTTCACTCGCTGATCGCGGCACTTTCCCGCTGCTCCGGCATTGAATTCATTCTTATCTCGCCCGATGAGCTTCAGGTTCCGAGCTACGTGAAGTATCCCCATCTCATTGACAAGGGCGTTGCTTACCGCCAGGCGACCTCGCTTGACGAGGTGATTGGCGAGCTGGACGTTCTTTACATGACGCGCATCCAGCGCGAGAGATTCCTTCTCGAGGATGAATATCTCCGCCTCAAGGACAGCTACGTGCTCACGCCCGAAAAGATGGCGATGGCGAAGAAGGATCTCATCGTTATGCATCCCCTGCCCCGCGTTAACGAGATCTCTACCGCGATCGATGCAGATCCCCGCGCGGCATACTTCCGCCAGGCAAAGTACGGAAAATACGTGCGCATGGCTTTGATCCTCAAGCTGCTTGGCCAGGCAGACGGCGAAAAGCACAATTTGCTCGATCATATCCAGCAGCCCGTGACCGAGGAATTCATTTGCCATAATCCTCGCTGTATCACCTCGACCGAGCAGGATATCAAGCACATCTTTAAGCTGACCGACAAAGAGAACTCCATTTACCGTTGCGTTTACTGCGACACGCGCGCAGAAATCAAGCGATAAAAAATATTCTCGGCGCTTTTTCTACTTTTTTTCAAAAAGCCCTTGCATTCTTCGCTTCCTTATGCTATAATACTATTGTTGTGCGATTACGTACACTTGTTATATGCAGAGGTATCGAAGCGGTCATAACGGGGCTGACTCGAAATCAGTTTGTGCCAAAAGCACACGAGGGTTCGAATCCCTCCCTCTGCGCCAAAAAAGTGCAGTTACACCTTCTCGGTGTGACTGCATTTTTCTTTTTTGGCTTTTGAGGGGATTCGAACGGGT
>JAZQWS010000363.1:0-1186 GCA_045632465.1 Eubacteriales bacterium | reverse complement strand
GATCGAGCTTTCGCGCGCCCCCTCCTCGGATGCCTTCGTCAGCCTGCAATGCGGCACAGATCCGAGATATTACGTTGCGGATTTCCTTTCCGGCATCCCCGCACTTTGTTATTATCGCTATCCTATCATGAATCAAGAAGGAGAATAATATGCAGTTTAATTTTAATTTTGATAAAACCGTCGGCAAAATCCGCGCCATGCACGCTGTTGGTCAGCCCCCGATGCTCGGCGTGAGTGATATGCTCTTCCATTATCTCACAGAGGCCTCGATCCCCTATGCCCGTTTGCATGATGTTGGTGGCGTATATGGAGGGAATCGCTTTGTGGATATCCATAACGTATTCCGTGATTTTAATGCGGATGAAACCGATCCCGCATCCTATGATTTCACCTTCACGGATATTCTCATCTCTTCCTTGATGAAGGCAAACTGCCCTCCGATTTTCCGCCTCGGCGAAACCATCGAGAATCAGCACGATATCAAGGCCTATCGCATTTTCCCTCCGAAGGATAACGCGAAATGGGCGCGCATCTGTGAGCATATCATCCGCCATTATAACGAGGGCTGGGCAAACGGATACGAATACGGCATTGAATATTGGGAGATCTGGAACGAGCCGGATAACGGACGCGACGATACCGAAAATCAGATGTGGCACGGCACGAAGGAAGAGTTTTATGCGATGTACGAGGTTGCCGCAAAGCACCTGAAATCCGTCTTTGGCGACAAGATCAAGGTCGGCGGATATGCCACCTGCGGCTTCCGCCATATCCTCTCCGATCCCGAAAAATTTGGCATCCGCCATCCGAAAAATCCCGATCCCTGCTTCAGTAGCGGCAGAAGCGCGAACTTCCTCGTTTGGATTGACGGATTTTTTGAGCATATCAAGAAAACGAATTCTCCCATTGACTTCTTCTCCTGGCATTCCTACCTCGGAACGGAGGATACCGTTGCCGCCGCAAAGTATTGCGAGAAGGTGCTTGAAAAGCACGGCTATTCCCATCTTGAAACGCAGATGAACGAATGGAATAACTGCGTGATCGACTGCGATCCCTATTCCGCCGCCGTAGCGGAAGGCCGCAGACTTTTCGGAACGCCCGAGGCCGCCGCGCGCGCCGCCGCTATGATGTGCGCGATGCAGATCCATTCCAAAACCGATATTCTTTGCTATTACGATGCGCGTGT
>JAZQWS010000362.1:0-1391 GCA_045632465.1 Eubacteriales bacterium | reverse complement strand
CGGTATGCAACCTCCATTGCCGCCGTTGGCTCATAGCGCGAGGTGGATCCGTCCGCATTGTGGAAGTCGCGCATATACATCTTGTATTCCTTCGCATCCTTGTCCCAGAATACCACGTTATAGGTATCAAAAACGCCGGGGATATCCAGAATGCCAACCTTCTCAAAGCTTATGCCGTCCGCGCTCTTGTAGTAACAAAGGTATGCGTAGCGCGGGCCGTTTTCGGTCTCGATTGGAGGGCGGTAGAAAACGAGAGAAAGCCCCTTGAATTTTGCATCGGGCGGGCAATCGGGATTTTCATCGTAATGCACCGAAAAATTATCCACGTATCGACTCTCATCCTTGAAAAACACGTTGTTTTCCTTCGTGCCGCCGAGCATAATTTCTCCGAAATTCGGTTTCGTAAAGGTCTTTCCGTCCTTGCTTTCCGCAATGCAGTAGCCCTCCTTCGGGCCACCCTCCTCATTGTGCGCACCCCAGGTGCGGTAATAGAGGCGGTAGGTGTCTCCCACCTTCATAATGGCGGACCAGCCGCATCTTGCGCTTTCCCAAGCATCGTCGCAAACGAGCGCGGCGTTTTTCTTCACGGGCTTTTGCATCACGAGGGAAAAGCTTCCCTCCGTGCTGTCCCAAAGATATTTGTCCCAGCAAACCTCTCGGTTTTTCAAAATATAAGCACTCATCTTATTATGCCCTTTCTTTATTTTCATATTTTGTCCTTTAGTTTATCCTTCTTGTAGCGCACAAGAAGAACGATCACGATGGCGGCGTAGCCCAAGGTAACGATGGAATAGGTGATCGGATAGCAGAGGTAGAGATTGAAAAGACTCGCCTCCACCACCTTGCCGTAAATTGCCTGCATCCAAAGCGTGCGCACGCCCAGCGTGCCGATCATCTGCACGGCGGTTTGCAGCGTGGGATAGCCGAAGGCCTGAATGGTGCCGGGCATCGGCGTTAATGGTATCACGGCGGCGATCACCACCACGTGCATACGAAGCATAGCCGCATCGAGCGCCGCGCCTCCGGTTGCACCGAAGATGCCAACGATCTGCTTTCCGAAAATGAGACCGACAAGAATGGCAAAAACAACGGAGCTCGTTTCAACGGCGGCCGCATAAAAGAACGATTTGTAAACTCTTGTTTTCTTTTTCGCGCCTATATTCTGTCCTATAAAGGTTGTTGCCGCGCTTGCAAAGGCGTTTCCGATATAGGCAACGATGTTTTCAAACTGCACGGCGGCAACGTTTCCTGTGAGCGTATCGGCGCCGAAGGCGTTCAGCGCCGCCTGTATTTGCAGATTCGTGATGGGAAAGATCGAGCTTGTAATCGCCGAGGGAAGGCCGTACCAAAGCATTTTCTTGAAGGCCGAAAAATCGAAGCAAAGCTCCCTT
>JAZQWS010000361.1:0-3488 GCA_045632465.1 Eubacteriales bacterium | reverse complement strand
ATCCTGCGCATCACCTGCCACGAAACGCTCCTTGACGAGAAGGGAAAGATCCACATGGAGCGCGCAAATCTTTTGGCCTATGCGCACGGCGAATATTATACGCTCGGCAAGCGCGTTGGAAGCTTCGGCTTCTCGGCGGCGAAGAAGAAAAAGCATCCGCCCAAGAGCGCGCCCAAGAAAAAGTAATTTGGAGAAAGGCAAAAACGCCCCATGAAAAACACAACCACCGAGAGCACCCGCGAGATGCTTCTCGCTCTGATCGAGGCGGAATACGAGAGTGACGCCGCCTTTGAGCGCGCACTCGGCCTCGCCGAAAAAACCGTTAACAACTGGAGGCGCGGGCGAAGCGCTTCCTTTATGAAAATGCTACCGACACTTTCGGAGCGCTTCGGCATCCACGTTGGCGCGCTGATGGATATACCCCTGAAGGGAGAAAGTGCCGAGCTTTCGGAGGAGGAGCTGCACCTCTTGCACCTCTACCGCAAATCCCGCACGCTTCCGAAGGAAATGCGCGCCGCGCTGATCGAGACCGTTGAGCAGGTGATAGGGCTTTACCTCAAGAGCGCGGAGGCGATCACCGCAGAGAGCGGCAAAAAAAGAAAGACAAGCACGAAAGGAAAAGAAAAATGATTCTGACAAATACAACCACGCCCCTTTGCCACCGCTTTGGCGTAAAGCGCGCCGTGGAAATGAACTGTGAGGCAGGCTTCCGCTCTATCGATTACTGCTTCTGCGACACCGAATCTCCCCTTCTTGCAAAGGATAACGCCGCGCTTCTTCGCGAGCTGAAGACCACCATGGCACACTACGGTGCCACCGCGCATCAGGCACATGCGCCCTTCCCCATCGGCCCGGAGGCCTACCGCATCCCCGCAGACAACGTGCACGAGCTTCTGCTCCGCACTCTGGATACCTGCGCGGAGCTTGGCGTGAAATACGTGGTTTTCCACCCCATCCGCATCTACGACAGCACGATGGAGGAGCGCATTGCGAAAAACGTTGAGGTGATGACACCCTACGGCGAATACGCCAAAAAATGCGGCGTTCAGATCGCGGTGGAAAACCTCTTCTGCCAGCATAAGGAGAACAAAAAGAAGCTGACGGCAAACGCCTGCTCCACCGGTCTTGAGCTTGCCGCCACCGTGGATGCCCTCGGCGACCCCTTCGTTGCCTGCATCGACGTTGGTCACTCCGGTCTTGCGGGACAGAGCGCGGCGGAAATGATTCGCACTCTCGGCAAAAAGCGCCTGCACGCCCTGCACATCCACGACAACGATTACTTCTCGGATCTTCATACGCTCCCAACGCTTGGCGACATGGATTGGGATTCGATCACCTCCGCCCTCGCCGATATCGACTATGACGACAGCTTCACCTTCGAGATCGTTGGCCGATACCTCGCAAAGTGCCCGGAGGAGCTTTGCGTGGACGCTCTGCGTTATCTCTATGCAATGGGCAACTATTTCGTTCGTCAGATTGAAACAAAGAAAAAGAAATGATGTTTTTCAAATAATTATTTACATAATCGGAGTTTTATCATGCTTTTGACCATCAATTCGAGCTTTTTCCGCCCCTTCGGCATTCTCGGAGAAATCGAGAAATCCATCGAGGCAGGCTTCCGCTCCATCGACCTCAACCTCTGCCTTTATAACGAAAACGTTCTCTATTTTTCCGAGCGCGATTTTTATATCAAGGAAATTAAAAAGCGCCTCGCGGACGGCGGTGCCGCGATTCATCAGACGCACGCCCCCTTCCCCAGCTACAAGGAGGGAGAGGAGGACTACAACAAGCTTCTAAAGGAGCGCACCCTTCAGGCCATCGAAGTATCCGCCGCGCTTGGCGCAAAGCAGGTGATCGTTCACCCCATCTGGTTTAAAAACGACACGCCCGCCGTGCAAATGGAGAAAAACCTCGCGCTTTACGCGCCCTACGGCGAGATGGCAAAGAAATGCGGCATCAAGATCGCGATCGAAAATATGTGGGGCTTCTTGCGTGATTGCCCCGAAAAGATCTGCGCCAACGTTTGCTCCACCGCCGAGGAGCTGAATGCCTACGCGGATGCGCTCGGCGAAGGATACACCATTTGCCTCGACGTTGGCCACGCAGGTCTCACCAATGAAACCGCAGACAAAATGATCCGCGCGATCGGCAAAAAGCGCCTCGGCGCGCTCCATATTCACGACAACGATTTCTATCATGACAGCCACACCGCCCCCTTCTACGGCAAAATGAATTGGGACGAGATCACCTCCGCCCTCGCCGATATTGACTATGACGAGAGCTTCACCTTTGAGGTGGAAAGCGCCTTCTGGACGCCCATCAAGGAGCTTCGCCTCCCCGCCGCAAAATATCTTCACTCGATCGGAAGCTACCTCGTTTCCGAAATCGAGCGCAAGAAAAAATAAGAAAAACGCCCCGCCTCCGACAAAACCGTCGAGCGGGGTGTTTTTTTATACGTTCATCCTGATTTGATTAAAATGTGTAGGTAAAAAAGCCATCCGCCCAAAAGGTTTTATCTAAATGCTTCGGCTGTAAAAGGCGCATTACTTTTTTTATTTGAAAGCCTGACGGCGTTTCGCAAAAGCCTTCTCTTTTTTTCAATGCTTCAATGGCTTCTTCTGCCTTTTCTGCGGAGCTGTAAACGCCGATGTGCTTTCGCTCGCTTCGACCGTTTGACCGATATTGATGCGTAACCTTATAATACAAATGCGATTTCTTTTTTGGTGCTTGAGCATACGGCTTTGCATAGGGAAGCGGCTCGTCTAAAATCCATGGCAGCTTAATTCCGTAAACCGAGAGAACGAAATATTCCTCCTTCTGTCCATTCGGAATATGGTTGTCATTTATTACGATGTTCAAAAACAAACCGCCGTCTTGTAAATCGATTTCGTATGTATCGTACTGCAGCACCTTGCCGCTTACGGTATAAGCGACAAAGAAATAATCAATCGAAGCTCCCGATACATCCCATGCGCATTCATCGGGGCGAGAAATATCCACGCCAAGCTCCGATAGAAACGCATAGAGCCTCGGCAAAGCCGTTGCCGCTTGCGCGTGAAAATTACGGCAAGCGGGGCAATCGCAAAGGGAATGCTCGCGATAATATTCTATGGTTTGATCCACGTCAACATCCATTTTGTAATCCTGCTTTTTGATTACCATTGCGTTCTCCTTTGTGAAAAAAACTATTTCCTTCCGAGAAAATCCTCCAGCGAGGCGGCGGCAGAGGCAAGCTCCTTTTCAAACTCCTTTACGCTGACGCGCAGAGCGCCGTGGCCGAGGATAACGAACTGCTCCTCCTTATCCGAGCTGACCACGCGCACGCGGTACTCGGAGGCCATATGATAGGTGGTTTTCTCGATAAAAGCATCGGCGGTTTGTCTTTCCTTGGTGTAAACCACCGTGACAGGGCCGATTTCTTCCTCGCTGCCCTGCCCCTCCTTGCGCCGATAGGCATCGAAAACGATGAGGGCGCGGCATTTTTTCAT
>JAZQWS010000360.1:0-2191 GCA_045632465.1 Eubacteriales bacterium | reverse complement strand
CCATAGCGCATACCGATAACGTCGGAAGAAACGTGCTCTTCCTCGGAGTAACCGAAGGACTCGGTAGCAGCAGCCTTCATAGCAGCGTTGGTGCCTTCCTTGGTAACGTTCTGACCCTTAACAACAGCAACAAGGATGGTGGTGGAACCGGTGCAGGTGGGAACACGCTGAGCGGAACCGATAAGCTTGCCGTTGAGTTCGGGAATTACAAGACCGATAGCCTTAGCAGCGCCGGTGGAGTTGGGAACGATGTTCTGTGCGCCTGCACGTGCACGGCGGGGGTCACCCTTTCTCTGGGGACCGTCGAGGATCATCTGGTCGCCGGTGTAAGCGTGAACGGTGGTCATGATACCGCTCTGAACTGCACCGTAGTCGTTAAGAGCCTTAGCCATGGGAGCGAGGCAGTTGGTGGTGCAGGATGCAGCGGAGATGATGGTGTCCTCTGCGGTGAGGCCCTTGTGGTTTACGTTGTAAACGATGGTGGGAAGATCGTTGCCTGCGGGAGCAGAGATAACAACCTTCTTAGCGCCTGCTACGATGTGAGCCTGTGCCTTATCCTTAGAGGTGTAGAAGCCGGTGCACTCGAGAACTACGTCAACGCCGAGCTTGCCCCAAGGACAGTCAGCAGCGTTCTTCTCTGCGTAGATGATGATTTCCTTGCCATCAACGATGATGGAGTTTTCGGTGGACTCAACGGTGTGAAGGTTCTCGCCGATTCTGCCGCAGTATGCGCCCTGAGCGGTGTCATACTTGAGAAGGTGAGCGAGCATTGCAGGGCTGGTAAGGTCGTTGATTGCTACAACCTCGTAACCCTCTGCACCGAACATCTGACGGAATGCGAGACGACCGATGCGGCCAAAACCGTTAATTGCTACTTTTACTGACATTTTTGGAATTCCTCCGTTTTTATATGTTTTTTATTTTTTCGTAGTTATATCGGGTTATCCACCCGATTTTTGCCTTATATATTATACTCTATTTTAATGGATTTTACAAGAGGATTGACGAAAAATTATCAAATTCATAACAATTTCCAATATTTTCACTTAATATTTCCGCCTTTTTGGCGACTTTTTCTCGTCAGAAGACGGAATTTGATCATTTTAGGCAATTCCTTGAATCTTTTCGGCTCGCGAAGCATACGCCAGAGCCACTCGAGGCGGAGTTTAATGAATAGCTTCGGAGCACGTTTGATATTGCCTGACCACACGTCAAGCGCACCGCCAAGACACATTACTGCGCCGACGCCCGATAATTTATTCTTGTTTTTGTTAACCCATATCTCTTGACGGGGACTGCCGAGGCAGACGATGAGAAGATCGGGCGACTTTTCTTTAATATCGGAAAGTATCTTTTCGTCGTCCTCAAAATAACCGTGATGAGTGCCCGCGATACGGAGAGAGGGGAGGTTTTCGGTCAGCTTTTCCGCCGCCTTTTCGGCAATTCCGGGCTTTGCGCCGAGGAGGTATATGCTTCCACCAACTTCGACGAGCTTTTCGATGACCGAATAAGCCGTGTCGATGCCCGTCACGCGCTCGGGGAGCGGTGTGCCCATCCGTTTTGCCGCCGAAATGATGCCAACGCCGTCGGCAAGTGAAAGGTCGGCGTATGTGAGGGCAGAGAATAGGAGATCGTTATCCTGCGCGTTCATTACCATGATCGGGTTAGGAGTGACGACGGTGAAGGGACGATCGCTTTTGCGTTGAGAGGCGGCAAAAATGCGAGCGGCTGCTTCGCTTTTGGTAACAGCGTCAAAATTTACGCCGAGAACTTTAATTTGTGATCCCATTTTTGCCTCCCGAAAAAGATTATAATTAATTATATCATACTTTTTCTTGCTAATCAATAGAAAATGCTTGACATATCAACATTTTTGATTTATAATATAATATGTATTACTATGTTACCGAAAGGAACTTTAAAATGGCTGACAACAAGAAGATGGTTGATGCTATCACATCAATGGAAACAGATTTTGCCCAGTGGTATACCGACGTCGTTAAGAAGGCGGAGCTGGTTGACTATTCGGGCGTTAAGGGATGTATGATCATCCGCCCCTACGGATATGCGATCTGGGAAAATATCCAGCATATCCTTGACGCCGAGTTCAAGAAGCTCGGTCACGAGAACGTATATATGCCTATGTTCATACCCGAGTCGCTTCTTCAGAAGGAAGCTGACCACGTTGCGG
>JAZQWS010000359.1:0-1673 GCA_045632465.1 Eubacteriales bacterium | reverse complement strand
CGCGTGTCGTGATTGCCGCGAACGAAAACGATCGGAATCTTGCCTTTTGCCACATTTCCGAGGAAGCACGCAACGTGCACGAAATCCTCGGGATTTTCCACCTCGGCAATGTCGCCGTTCATGATGAAAAGATCGGTTTCCTCGCCGAAGAAATCGGCGGGTTTCGCCGCCATATCAAAAAGAGAATGCACGTCCGCCAAATGATAAATGCGGATGCCGTCTGACTTTTCGATCGGGCGGAAGGCAAAGCTTTCGCGCTCCGCCTCTCCCATCTCGGAAAAATACGCCTTGTGGTCGATGGTCTTGTGATACACCACGGTATAAGATTTTGCTTTATCCAGCGCAGATTGCGGTACACGGATCTTTGCATAAGCGCGCTCGGTTGCGAGAACGCCCGCGTTCTCTTCAAAATATTCCTCGCCCTCGATCTCGAGCGAAAGAATTCCGTTTTCCTTTGCGTTGATCAGAATTTCATATTCCTCGCCGATCACGAAAACGGCAGGGGCACAAGTTAAAAAAGACATAGCGATCTCCTTTTCTTAAAGTGAAGCGATATATTCTTCGGCAAAATGCGCGGCAACCGCGCCGTCTGCCGCGGCGGTAACGATCTGGCGCAAGACCTTCGTGCGCACGTCGCCTGCGGCAAAAACGCCGTGAAGGCTTGTCTTTGTGTCCTCACCTGCGGCGATATAGCCGTTTTGAAGCTCGATCTGCCCTTCGAAAAGAGCGGTCACGGGCGAGCGGCCAACGCTGATGAAAAGTCCGTCCAAAGCGATCTCCTCGGCTTCTTTTGTAATCACGTTTTCGATCGTGACAGAGGCGAGCTTGTCTTCGCCGTGAAGCGCCTTCACAACGCTGTTCCATTTGAATTCCAGATTTTCTGCCCGCATCAGTGGCTCGTGATGGATTCTTTCTGCGCGGAGCGTTTCGCGGCGATGGATGAGAATTACCTTTTTGCAAATGCGTGACAGAAGGAGCGCGTCTGCCGCCGCAGAGTTTCCGCCGCCAACCACGGCAACCGTCTTTCCGCGATAGAGCATGCCGTCGCAGGCCGCACAGTATCCAACGCCGCGGCCGATCATAGCCTCTTCGTTTGCAAGCCCAAGATGCTTGTGCGTTGCGCCGCTTGCGATGATCACGGCCTTGGCGAAATATTCTTCCTTCGCGGTTTGAATGCGTTTCGGTTGCTCGGAGAGCGAAACGGAGATCACCTCCGCATTCAAGGTCTTCGCACCGTATTTTTCCGCACCTGCCTGCATCTTGAATCCAAGGGTGAAGCCGTCCGTGCCCTCGTCAAAGCCGGGGTAATTTTCAATGGACTGCGTTTCGGTCATCTGCCCGCCTGCGGAGAATTTTTCGATCACGAGCGTGGAAAGTCCTGCGCGCGCCGCATAAAGCGCGGCCGTGTAGCCCGCAGGCCCGCCACCGATCACGATCACGTCAAAGCTATTCATTTTTTGAAAATCCTTTCACGTTGATTTATATATCCCTATTATACCCCCTGCGCGCGGAAAAGTCAACCGGATTTTGCATCACTTGTCCTGCATTCTCGGCTTGACAAAAGAGCCGCCTTGTTGTAAAATAATAGAAGTAAAAAGCATCGGAGGCAGAAAATGCAGAATATAAAACAATACGTGGATGCGCATATGGCAGAGCTTTATGCGCTTTTGAAG
>JAZQWS010000358.1:0-9332 GCA_045632465.1 Eubacteriales bacterium | reverse complement strand
CACCGAACGCAGCTTTATCCTTGTCTGAACCGGGAGATACCAATAATTTTCCGTCTGTGATTTCTTTAATTTCACCATATCCCATACAATCTTCGTTGGTTGGATATTGGGATAAATCGGCAGAGTATTTCACCGGTTCTGTATCTGCAGGAATATGACTGCTACCGCATCCAACTATCCCAAGCGTGCAGAATAATACTACCAATAGTACCACTATCTTTTTCATAACAAAAACCTCCTGTCAAATTCTTATTTTTCGTTCTCTTTTATCGCCAGTTTCGCCTTTGTATTACAAAGGCACAGGGCAAAGCCCATACCCCTTATTATTGTAGGGCGGGGGTTTACTCCCGCCGCCTCATTGGCATAAACCTTTCGTCACGGCGGGAGCAAGCCCCCGCCCTACGATATACCCCATTATATCACAAATCGGCAGAGAAAACAACATCTCTGCCGGATTTTGTAGGGGCGACCATTGGTCGCCCGTTTTGGTTTTGCGGTTGTTTGCGGGCGATCAATGATCGCCCCTACGGTAAACATCCTTATGAGAAGCCTCGTAACAGCTTGCGGTTTTTTATGACCGGCAGGGAAAGAAATCCCGAAGCTCGCGAAAATAGGTTTCCGGATCTACGACGAAGCAGAGCCCATGCCCCGCGCCGTGAATAACGGAAAGTCGCTTTTTCTCGGATGCGCAGGCGGCGTAGTTTTCCTCGCTCATATAGCAGGGAACGAAATCGTCCGTATCGCCGTGGAAGAAGATCACGGGAAGCTTGCATTTTTTCATGGATTCGATCGGCGAATCCGCATCGGGATCAAAGCCGCCGAAAAGCCTTGCGCCGAGGCGCACAAAGGGGTAGATCGGCTTTGCGGGAAGCTTCATGTCGCGGATCACCTTCTGTATGATGGCGCGCGTGGAGGTGTACCCGCAATCGGCCAAAACGCCGATCACGTTTTCAGGAAGATTCTTGGATGCCGCCAGCATCACGGTAGCCGCGCCCATGGAAATGCCCGTCAGAATGATGCGCGCATCCTTGTCAATGCTATGGATCACGAAATCGATCCATGCGAGGCAATCGCGGCTCTCTCTTGCGCCAAACGTGATCACGTGGCCCTCGCTCTTGCCTGCGCTTCGTTGATCAACGATCAGTGCGTTATGCCCGATCTCAAAGCAGCGGTGAACGCCGCCGCAAAGATCGCGCTCGGCAGAGCCGCGGTAGCCGTGGAATAAAATTTCCGTTGGCGCGCTCTTTTCAAATTCATAATACGTGCCGTGAAGCGTCAGCCCATCATAAGAGGTAACCGAAACGCTTTTTCGATCCATCGCGCGGATCTCCTTGATCCATTGGATCATCTGCTCGTGATGCGGCTCGTAAACCCTTCCCTCGGGAAGCGAAAAGGCCGCCTTGTCCGCAGATTTTTTTCGTACGGAATAAAAGATTTTCAAAAACAATCCCAAGCAGAGCGCAAGCAAAAGCACCGCAAGCGCTCCGAGCGTGATCAATACAATCGGAAGATATTTCAATGTTCCGTCCTTTCGTTTCTAAAAAACAGTATCAGGCGTTTCCTTTTGCGATGGAAACGTAAGCGCGGCATTTTTCCTCGATGGCTGCATAGTTGCCTTCGGCAAGCGCCTTTTTATCCGCATCGGTAACTCCAATGCCGAAGCCCGAAGCACCTGCGGCAAGATAATCCGCCATGTTTTCAAGACGAACGCCGCCGACGGCTAAGAATTTGATATGCGAAAGAGGGGCGCGAATGGCCTTCAGATAGGCGGCGCCCATATTGCTGATGGGGAAGAGCTTAACGAAATCCGCGCCCGCGCGGTGTGCCGTGGTGGCCTCGGTGGGTGTCAAAGCACCGGGGAGAGAGGCAAGGCCAAGCGCTTTGGTTCTCTTGATCACAGGGGCAGAGGTGTCGGGCGAAACGATGAAGCGGCCGCCCACGGAGGCGGTCAGATCCACTTGCTCGGGGCGGATAACCGTGCCTGCGCCGATCAGCATTCTTCCCTCAAAATGCTTTGAAAGACGGCCGATGGTGGCGGCAATTTCGGTATCGGGCGTCTTGCCCGTAGCATCATAGGTGCATTCCATCACGCGCACGCCGCCGCGATACATAGCCTCGGCAAGCGGGATCATCTGCTCGGCGGGAACGCCGCGCACGATCATAACGATCTTCTCCTCCGAAATGATGCGAATGGTTTCGGATTCTCTTTCTTCCATTGCGATCAGATCACGAAGCGCGGATGCGCGGGATTCAAGGAAGGGGATCCATTCCTCGGGGCAAACAAAAGCATCCTTGTCACCGTCCGCAACCTTCGCAAGCTTGCCAACGGTGTCGTTGTTCCCGCAATGGTTTCCGAGGAAGAGCTCAACTCGCTCGTTTTTCAGCCGCTCAATGCCACGGAAATAGTCCTCGCGGAGCGAGGCGGGAAGCCCCTTTTCCGTCATGTATTTTTTATTCAGCGTGTTTAAGCCAACGCCGCCGTGCATACCCGCACGAACGGTTTTTGTCCCATCGCTCACGTCGAAGAAGAAGGAAAGCGTTCCTGCGGTGTGGCCGGGCGTGGAGAGGCAGAGAATGTCGGTGTCGCCGAGCGTAACGTGATCGCCGTCCTCCAAAAGAACGTCGGGCGTAAAGGCCTCGCGATATTCCGTGCCAAGCTCCTCTGTCCAGGTGCGGATGCCGTTCTTCACCATGTCGAGATCGCCGCGGCCGATATAGGTCTTTGCGCCCGTCAGCTCCTTCAGAAGCAAAACCGCGCCTGCATGGTCATAGTGACCGGGGGAGCAGAGGATGATGCGCGTTTGCATGGGATCCAGTCCAACGGCGCGCATATTGCCAAGCACGGTATCCAGAGCCTCCGGGTAGCCGGGATCGATCACGATCAGGCCCTCCTCCGTGGCAATCACGTGGGTAGATGCGGGGCGCGTGCCAACGAAATAGAGATTTCCGAACACGCGGCCGGGGGCAACGTAGCCCTCCCAGAAATTTTTCTTCATAATACGTTCCTTTCCGTCGCCATTGGCGACCGCAAAAATTCGATGACGCGAAAATCACGGTTTCTGCCCGATCTTCGTTATTGGAGTTTCCAAAAATATTCCAGAGCGGATCGCAGTTTTTCTGCCGCTTCGGGCGCGACGTCGCGCATGGCACTGCTTTCCATAATTTTTTCATAATAAGCCGAGAGGGCTTCTTCGGGAACGCCTGCGCCCTTGGGCGAATGCGGCATGCCGTATTTCTCCATAAAAGCAAGAATCTCGGCATTTTTTTCGCGCTCGCCGTTGTATTCGTTTTGAAGAAGCAGTCCAACGCCAACGAGCTCGCCGTGCAGATAGGACTTTGACTCGGCGGGGTAAAGCGCACGCGTGATTTCGTAAAATTTATGTCCGAGAGCGCTTTGGTTCGATCCGCGTGCAATGCCGCTGATCGCGCCTGTTGCCGCAATCAGCGTGTAAACCGTTTGCTCAAAGGCCTCGTTCACCTCGCCCTTTTGGATTGCTTCCAAACAATCTGCGGTTTTTCTTGAAAGCTCCTCGTAGGAGCGAGCGGCCATAACGTAAGCATAATCCAGCCCTAAGGAATAGGACGTATCTGCGGGGCAATAGCGATGCTTGATTTCAAGAAATTTTGCCATTGCATCAAACACACCGGAAAGAAGAAGACGCGGCGGCTGGCGCAGAAGGAGCAAGGGATCTACCAAAACAGCGTCAACCTCTCTATCGTGGTGCGTTGTTCCAATCGTTCTTCCCTCGGGCGTGTAACAAACGCTGAGCGGCGTATAGGCGGCGCAGGTAGCGGATGAGGTTGGGATATTGACGATGGGAAGATCTGCCATAACGGCGACGAGCTTCGCAAAATCCATCAAAACGCCGCCGCCAACGCCAACGATCAGATCACAGCCCTCTTCCTTCGCAAGCGCGACAGCCAGCGCGGCATCCTCTTTATTGCAACTGCCTCTGTGAATGTGCAGGCGGTACGGAACGCATGCTTCCGAAAGGCTTTGATTCACGGTTTTTCCCGCGATTTCCCATGCGGTTTTGCCCGCAAGAATCAAGGGGCGCTTTCCGTACTTCAAAAGCTCGGCGGCGCACTCGCAGAGTATATTTTTTCTTTGCAGATATCTTCCGCATCCGATGCGGAAGGAATCAATTTTTACAGGCATAATTCTTCTCCTCTTTTTCGGCTCTTTGCCTTGACACACTTCTATTTTAATGCTATAATAAGGAAAAGTAAATGCAAGAAATTGCCAAAAACTTTCGAAATATTGCGGAGGTCGAAAAATGATCTTCAATAGCTATGCACAGCAGAATGAATCGCTCGCGGGGATGCATCTCGTCAGCTGTGGGCATATTTTCGCAAAGCCGGGGCGCGAGATCCTTCGCCCGAAGGGAAGGGAGGATTTTCTTCTCTTTTACGTTGCCAAGGGAGAGGAAACCTTCTATTTTGATCGCGCCGAGCAAGCGGCGGCCGGGAGCTTCGTCCTCTTTGCGCCGGGCGAAAAGCAGCACCATGCTTACCGTGGCACGGCAACCGCGGAATTTTATTACGTGCATTTTCGGTGCGACCGTCTGCCCGATGGCATCGAGCTTGAAACGTCGAAAATTTATAGATCCGCGCCTTCTGCGGCCATCGTTGCAACCTTTGAGCAGATCATCGAAGAAACCTTGGAGAAAAAGCCGCATTACGAGCCGCTTTGCCTCGCAAAGCTTTTGTCCCTTCTCGCCCTGATCCAAAGAGAAACCGCGCGCACCGAAGCGCACGCGGTTTTTGGGCATCAGCGCATTGCGCGCGCCATCCAGCATATCGGAAGATATAGCGAGGAGAATCGCTCTCTTGAGGATTATGCCGCTATGTGTTGTATGAGTAAATACCATTTTCTGCGCACCTTCAAGGAGGTAACGGGTATCACCCCAATGGAATACCGTCTGCGCATCCGCATGGAAAATGCCAAGGAAATGTTAGAGGAGGGCATCCTCTCCGTCTCCGAAATCGGTGAAAAGTTAGGCTTTTCCTCTGCGGCATATTTCAGCGATTCCTTCAAGAAATTTGTTGGCATTTCTCCGAAGAAATTTGCGAATAAGTAAAGTATTGTTTGCTTTTTTATGGATTAAACGCGGTATATAGCTTGCTCAACGCTTTCTGCATCCACCTCAAAGGTTCTGCCGTCAATGATCTTAACGTAGGGTTGGCGGCTCACGAGAGGAAGCTGCGTGCGCTCGGTCACCTCAACGCGAAGGCGAATGGGCGAAGCCACCTTGTAAAGCTCGCATTTTCCTGCCTTGAAGTTTTCAACTGCCTCCTTAACGGCGGCAAAAATGCATTCCTTTGCCTTGTGAGGAGGAAGAAGGGATGCGCCCATGCAATGCAGACTGCGCTTCACCTCTGCGGTGGTAACCCAAGGCAGGAAGCGCTTTGCCTCCTCGCAAGCCTTCGTGTCACCGCTGACCATGATAACCGGCGTGTTATGCTCGCCGAGAATGGCGGCATCGATCGCGATCTCGCCAACTTCTTCTCCGTTCAGATGATAGTTCTGCACGCTCATGCTGCTGAAGGTGTGTTCAAGAAGCGCCTGATGCGTTCCCGCCATCGCGTGATAGCCGAGAAGGATCACGGCATCGCATTCCTCGATGAAGGGAAAGCGAACGTCATGCAAGGAGCCGCTGATCACTTCATCCACGGAGTCACAAACCTCGTCCCAGAGGAGTGCGTAGCTTCCGCCGTGGCAATCTCGCACGTAAACCTTGTCCACGCCTGCGGCCTTCAGTGCCTCAGCGCAAACGTTGATATCGTGGGTTAAAAATTTTCTTCCTTCGTTGAAGCGGGGGAGAGAGGGAAGCACCTGATCGCGGGTGTAAACGCCGCTGATGCCCTCAAGATCTGCCATAACAAAAACTGTCATATTGCCTCCGTGCCGAGGCAAAAAATCCTGCTCTCGGCTTATTTTATTTTGAAATCATTATAGCACACCGGCATCCCCTTGTCAAGCAAGAGGATAAAAAAAGATAGAACGAAAGGGTAAAAAAATATGTTCAAAAGCATGGTTGAATTTTTGGATAAGCGCATGGAAACGGGCGCTAAGGGATACGATGTGATCGTGTATCAAAGCGGCCGAGAGGTCTTTCACCATAAAAATGGGTATGCGGATTATGAAAAGAAAACGCCGATCGAAGGTAACGAGCTGTATTATCTCTATTCCTGCTCCAAGCCCATCACCTGCACGGCGGCCTTGCAGCTTTTTGAAAAGGGGCTCTTTTCTCTTGAAGATAAGCTTTCGGACTATATGCCCGAATTTTCCGAAATGTTCATTGAGGATCAAAGCGGCCGCAGAAAGGCAGAAAATCCCATCCTGATCCGCCATCTTTTTGAAATGACGGCAGGCCTTGATTATGAGCTGCAGAGCCCGGAATTTGCCGAGTGCGCAAAAAATACGAACGGCCGATGCCCAACGCGCGAGGCGATGAAATATCTGGCCCGCCGCCCCCTCGCCTTTGAGCCGGGCAAACGCTGGCGCTATAGCCTCTGCCATGATGTACTTGCCGCCCTCGTGGAGGTTGTCTCGGGTGAGCGATTCAGTGATTACGTCAAGAAAAATATCTTCGATCCCATGGGCATGCATCGCTCCACCTACCGCCTGACCGAGGATGTCCGCGCCAAGGTCGCTCCCATTTATATTTATGATGAAAAGGAAAAAAAGCCCGTCCTCCTCAACATCGGCATCTCGGATTTTGTGATCGGAAGCGAATACGAAAGCGGTGGCGCGGGTTGCGTTTCCTGCGTGGAGGATTATATCCGCTTCTTGGAGGGTGTGCGCACCTATAAACTGCTTAAAAAAGAAACCGTAGATATGATCCGCACCGACCATATCGCGGCCTACGGCATTGACGACACGCCCTATTGGAAGCGTAACACGCACGGCTATAGCCTCGGCATGCGTTGCTTCAAGGGCATCAAGGGCTACGGTGATTTTGGCTGGGACGGTGCGGCCGGCGCCTTTATGGCCATCGATATCGAAAATGAGATAACGGTGTTCTATGCCCAGCACCTGCGCTCCGATCCCAATAATCCCAACCGCCATCTCGTCTATGACTACGCCCGCGATGCATTGGTGAAATAAGAGAAAATCATCGTATAACGTAAAAATCGCCCCCGAATTTTGGGGGCGATTTTTATAGATCCTGAGGATAGCAGAACAATGGGGATTATTTAATTTCTTTTCGCTTAGTTCCTTCAACAATTTCTATCTTGATACTGTCGGAGAACAGATCGTTATTAAAATGCTTGAATCGCTGAAGAATAGAAATCATTTTTTCTGCTGCGCCATCAAACTTTTGTTCTATTACATCAAGTCCTAAGATTTCGATATGAATAGGATCACCGTACATATCAGTCAAGCAATCCCAGAATGCATCCCAATTGCAACCGTAATAATCGGGAAACTTAAGTGCCTTCCGGATTACACCGTGCATTTCTAAATAATATTTCACTTCACGAAAATCAATTATATATTTATTCTCTTTCATGTTTCTCTCCTTATTGTGTAATTTCATAGAATGTTTGATAATGATCGTATGTTGCAAACATTAATCCGTCGTTTGAATATAAGATTCTTTGACGATTTCTTTTTCCACCGCTATAATTAATATCTGCTTCGTACCAAGCTCTTCCCGGTGCAGAGGGCAATTTTGCAGCACTGTTGGCAAACACATCACCTCCAAGCATTTTTCCGGGTAATACCGAACTCAGCTTCTTTTTTGCAGTTTGCCAACCAGATTGTTGTGCTGTCTGCTTATCAACATAGTAATCCGGCAAGCGCCCCAAGTGATACAGATATGCATCCGCACCTTCCATTCCCCAATCAGTAGCAGTGCCAACCTGCGTTGTTCGCATAGGAACGTATTCACATTGGCAATTGGGATGTGCATTTACTTCCGTTTTATTTTTTAAAACGGAAATGTCAACAATCTTCCCATGCTGTTCTACACAATATTGACAAGTATTAAATGCCAACTTGGACATCCAATTCGCCCAGTTAAAACTATCTCCCGGCAAGTTTCTATCTTGCATGAGATTGTTTATGAGTTTTTCAATAAAATTTTCTTCCATTACTTCTCCTTAATTATACACCAATAAAATAACGTTGTCAAATCGATTTGCATTTTTATTGTAGCATAGTCAGAGGGAAAAGTAAGTATAGTAGCATCCCCAAAAATGCATTGAATTGGACAAAAAGATTGTTCAATGTATACAAAAAACAAGAGATTTTGGTGCCGCAAAAATTATTGAGAGACAAATGACGCTAAAAGAAAATGGAAATTGTAATTTTATAATATGACGGGAGGTTGACCAAGAGTTCGCCAAAGTGCGATCAAGTAGTGGCGAACTCTCAAAGTTTACCTATTTTGCGCGCGCTCCGCGCAAAATCCGCAAAGCGGCGGTGGAACTAAAAAACTTTGCAAGCGAAGTTGACAAGTTGACTCGTCAACTTGCCCTCGGCATAAGCATTGTAAAAATTCAAAGCTGCAGATTGCCTCGGGCGGTGGGTTCTGCCTCTCCGTCAGCCGCACAAAAAACAAAAAACCATCCCAAAAAGGATGGTTTTTCGTGTGTAATAACACACTCGTTGATACAATGAACTGCCTAAACGAATTTCTAAGCACAATTAAAGCTGCTTTTTATTTGTAACCGATTGAAAAACTCATAAAAATGTGTTATAATTGGCGTGAAAATTACTTAAGGAGGTATACCGTGGGAATACGAGCATTTTTTCATAAAATCAAAATGGGCTTTGTAAGAGCCGGGGAGTCCTCCATTCCGTATGTAAATGAGGCGAAGCGTTACGGTAATTACGGCGAGGATGAATTTACATATAGACTCCGCAGAGAGCTTCCTTCGTGTAAAATTAAAAGAAATGTAGTCATTTCAACACCGGATGGTAATGCAGAAATTGACTGCCTGGTTCTCCATAATAATAAGCTTTTTGCTATAGAGGTCAAGCGTTGGAAGGGATGTCTGACCGAACGAGATGATGGCTTTTTGCAAGAAAAAACGGACAGGTGGACGGGAGAGATGCATACAAAGCTCCTGAAATCACCATTCAAACAACTTGGAAGAGCCATATACCTTTTGCGAAAGCAAATCCCCCTTAAAGCGTGGGTGAATGCCGTTGTGTTCTTTGAGGATGATGAGCTTGAGTCGGTTTCCGCTTTTTCGGATAACGTATGGTTTGATCGCTATCAAGACCTTGTGGATTATATCAGCAATGACGGCAAGGCTTCTTTCGGCACAAGTGCAAATAACTTCTTTGAAAGATGTGTACCCGCCGACTACCTATATGC
>JAZQWS010000357.1:0-15851 GCA_045632465.1 Eubacteriales bacterium | reverse complement strand
GATAAATAAGAATTTGACGAGGTACTTGTATGAATACAACGCCGAAAGAAAACGAAATTAAATATATACGCGAAGCCCTTAATCAGTTCAACAAAGAAATCGTTGGAGATGACGGTCACACACCTCTCAATATTATTGAGTATGACGAAAACGGCAATATTATAGGCGGTATTCTCGGAGGTACTTATTGGGGTTGGATGTATGTGGATATTTTATGGGTACACGAAAACCACCGCAAAAAAGGCGTTGGATCTAATCTCTTACATAAAGCCGAGGAAGAAGCTCTCCGTAGAGGGTGTCACCATGCCCACCTTGACACAATGAGTTGGCAAGCTCCCGATTTTTATAAGAAACACGGTTATTCGGTGATTGGTATTCTCCCCGACATTCCAAGTGGAAATCAAAAATATCTGCTTATGAAAGCATTACAAGACTGACAAATCCCAATTTATCGAATAGCAAACCCCAACAGACTTTGAAAATCTGTTGGGGTTAATCTTTGTTTTCTGCAATACAATTATTGTGATGGACCGTCGAGGACGCCGGTCCCTACAAGGAGAAATTAAACTTCCTTACGAGAACCAGCCGTTCGGCTTGCGTTTTTTTATGCGGTGGATAGGTTTTATCCAACGGTGATAATATGCGTTCTTGCGAAGTGGCCGCCGGCCGCAACCGCGTGCATACCTTCCTTTTGGGTGATATCAAAGCTCGTACCCGCAACGTCCTGCACGCCGCACCAAGGCTCGATGCAAAGATAGGGTGAGGAATACTTATGCCAGAATACGAGATAATTGAAGCCATCGAATTCCACCTTCACGCGGCGATCGCTCACCTTGCTTTGCAGAGTTACGCTGTTGCTCTTTACGCCGCGGAAAACGAGCGCATCCAGTGCAAAATAGCTGTCATCCAGCACCAAACGCTCACTATTGTTTACAATAAGCTTGGTATAGTCGGTCAAAAGGTCGCCATTCAGCGCATATGCATAGAGGGTTTCCTTCTCGGGAAATACAAGCTCATACGCCTCGATTCCCTCGGGGCAGGCATAGGCCTCGTGACCGCCGAAGGTGCAATACATCGTTTTGCTGTCCAGGTTCTCGGCATCATAGGTTACCTTCAGGCTCGGCCCGTCCAGCTCAAAAATAACTCTGAAGGCAAACGCATAAGGATAAAATTCGCGCGTTTTCTCATTGTCCTTCAGGACGAAGGTTGCAGAGGTTTCGGTTTGCTTCTCCACCTCGAATTCCGAGATCTTTGCAAATCCGTGCTTCGGCATTTCATAGCTCTTACCGTCGAGCTCATATCTTCCCTTTTTCAGTCCGCCGCAGATGGGGAACATGATGGGCGCACAGCTCGACCAGAATGCAGGATCCTTCGACCACATATATTCTACGCCGCCGCGCTTGATGCTCTGAATTTCCGCGCCTTTTTTCGCGATGACTACGCTGACTTCCGAATTGCTTATTGTTACCATAAAAATCTAACGCCTTTCTTCGTTTTTTGTGCCTTTTTCGGCACTGACACCCCCATTATACTACACTTTTTTTAAAACTGCAAGACCTAAATGCCCGCCTATTGAAAAAAAGATAATTTTATGATAAAATAGAGCTATCGATACGTGCAGGACACATTGCTTTTGAAAACACATCACTTTGAGAACGGAGATTTTTTTATGACGGCAAAGCTTTACATTCAGGCATTTACAAAATTCTTTCTCGGCATTATTCTCGTTGGGCTTCTTATATTTTTACCCGCGGGAACGCTCTCTTTTTTCGGCGGCCTTCTGCTGATGGGAGTTTTATTCATTCCCATGCTGATCGGCGGCATCCTTCTGATGATCAAAAATCCCGCGCTTCTTGAAAAGCGCCTGAACGCAAAGGAGAAGCTTAAGGAGCAGGATCTCGTGATCAAGATGAGCGGACTTATGTTTCTTTGCGGCTTCATCGTTGCGGGGCTGGGCATCCGATTCGGCTGGTACGTGCTTCCGAGGGGCGCTTCCATCGGCGGCGCGATCGCTCTGCTCATTGCATAC
The DNA here is from genome assembly GCA_045632465.1 of Eubacteriales bacterium. Lineage (GTDB taxonomy): Bacteria > Bacillota > Clostridia > Oscillospirales > CAG-272 > UBA1740. The sequence continues at coordinate 13,822 of JAZQWS010000357.1, read as the reverse complement.
GCGCTTTACGCAGAGGTTCTGCGGGAGAACACCTATCTCAGCCGCACGATCGAGGTGCAGGAGAACCAGAAGGTGATCGACACGGGGCTTTACGGCATCGTTCGCCACCCGATGTACAGCATCACGCTTCTGCTTTTCATTTCGATGCCGATCGTTCTCGGCTCGCTTTACGCGCTCCCCGTCTTTCTTCTCTACCCCTTCATTATTGCCAAGAGAATCCGAAGCGAGGAGACCTTTCTTGAAAAGGAACTTTGCGGCTACGCGGAGTATAAAAAGCGCGTGAAATACCGACTGATCCCCTTCGTTTGGTAAGGCGGCGACGCAGATACATTTTACAAGGCACAGAGTCCCAAAATTCACAGTTTTTTCACAAATACACCTGCGGTTTCTGCTATACTATATTTTGTTCAACAATATTCTACAAGGAGTTTATATACTATGGCTTTGACATACGTAATAAACGGCAAGATCGTTTTGCCCGATTCGATCGTTTGCGGCAAGGCACTTGCCTTTGACAGCGATAGCGGCAAGATCATCGGCATTGCGGACAAGCCCTCTGCGGATGCGACCGTTATTGACGCTAAGGGCAATTACGTTGCGCCCGGCTTGATCGACATTCACATCCACGGATACCTCAAGGAGGATACCTGCGACGCAAATCCCGAGGGAATCAAGAAGATGGCTTACGGCGTTGCGAAAAACGGCGTTACCTCCTTCCTTCCCACGACGATGACGGTTTCCATGGATCAGATCGTTGCAACGCTGAACGCAGTTCGCTCGCTCAAGGAAGAGAGCACGAGCTGGGACGGCGCAGAGATCATCGGCGTTCACGCAGAAGGCCCTTTCATCAACCCCTCCAAGAAGGGCGCGCAGGCGGCTGAAAACATTCTCAAGCCCGATGCGGATTTCATTATTAAAAATTCGGATATCATCACCTCCGTTACGCTCGCTCCCGAGATGGATGAGGGACACGCCTGCATTAAAAAGCTCGCAAAAGAATCCAACGTGCTTGTTTCGATGGGGCACACCGATGCAACCTTTGAGGAAGCAATGAGCGCGGCGAAGGACGGCGTGAACCACGCAACGCACCTTTTCAACGCAATGTCGGCTCTGGCACACAGAAATCCCGGCGTTGTCGGCGCGGCGCTTGCCTCCGATAACGTTTCGGTTGAGGTGATCGCGGACACCTTCCACATCAATCCCGGACTTTATTCCATCATTGCCAAGACAAAGGGCGACAAGATGGTTCTGATCACCGACTGCACGCGCGCCGGCGGTATGCCCGACGGCGAATACGAGCTTGGCGGACAGCCGATCTTCCTCAAGGGAATCGAGTGCCGCCTGGCAGACGGAACGATCGCAGGCAGCGTCCTGAAGCTCAACGACGCGGTCAAGAACGTTCTCAACCACACCAATCTCCCTGCAAACGAGGTTTTCAAGATGGCTTCGCTCAACCCCGCAACGGCCATTCATTGCCAAGACCGCATCGGCTCGCTGGAGGCAGGCAAGGACGCAGATATTATCATTGCAGATGACAATATAAATATTATTCGAACCATAAAGAAAGGTAGAACAATTTATGAAGCTTAAGGTTAATGCACCCTTGGATCCCGGCTTTATGCCGATGTCTGTCGTTTTCCGCGACTTTGAAGCTGCGGTTCAGGCAGAAGGAGGACAGAAGCTGACCATCGGACTTGAAAGAAACGACGGACTCGTTTCCGTTTTCACCCTTGACGTTTTCAAGGATGGCACCGGCCACGACGAGGAGAACCACGCATTCGTTGAAAGAATCGTTAAGACGCTTCTTTGGGTGCGCGGCGGCTATAAGATCATCATCGCCGGCTCTAAGGTGATCGCAGACAAGATCAAGGCAGACTACGCCGAGGGCGGCGCACGCGCATTTGACAGCGAATTTATGGGCGGCGTTTACGAGGCAAAGTTTGAGGTTATCCACGTTCCCTTCGAGAAGGCTCCCGCAGCAAACGAGACGGCCGCTCCCGTTGGCCGCCATCTGGACGGATGCCGCATCGGCTTTGACGCAGGCGGAAGCGACCGCAAGGTAAGCTCCGTTGTTGAGGGCGAGGCTACCTATTCCGAGGAGGTTGTTTGGTTCCCCAAGCTTCAGAATGATCCTCAGTATCATTACGACGGAATCATGGATGCGATGAAGACCGCCGCATCCAAGATGCCGAGAGTTGACGCCATCGGCGTTTCCACCGCAGGCGTTGTTATCGGCAACCGCATCATGACCTCTTCCCTTTTCCTGAAGGTTAAGAACGAGAATCCCGAGGCCTTCGAGAAGGTTGTTAAGAACATCTTCACGGACATTGCCAAGGAACTTGGCGACGTTCCCGTTGAGGTTGCAAACGACGGCGACGTTACCGCGCTTGCAGGCGCTATGGATCTTGACGATACCAACGTTCTCGGCGTTGCAATGGGAACGAGCGAGGCAGGCGGCTACGTTGACGGAAACGGCAACATCACCGGCTGGCTCAACGAGCTTGCATTCGTTCCCGCAGACTACAACAAGGATGCGATGGTTGACGAGTGGTCCGGCGACTACGGCTGCGGCGTTAAGTATTTCTCCCAGGATGCCGTTATCAAGCTCGCTCCCGCGGCAGGAATTCCTCTGGACGAGAATGCATCTCCCGCTGAGAAGCTCAAGGTTGTTCAGGGCCTGATGGCACAGGGCGATGAGCGCGCGGCGAAGATCTACGAGACGATCGGCTCTTATTTCGGATATGCCGTTGCTTATTATGCAATCTTCTACGATATCAAGCACGTTCTTCTTATGGGCCGCGTTTCCTCCGGTGAGGGCGGAAACATCCTTCATAAGACCGCTGAGAAGGTTCTTATCGAGGAATTCCCCGAGCTTGCAAAGAAGATCACCATTCATCTTCCCGATGAAAGCAGCCGTCGCGTTGGCCAGTCCATTGCGGCAGCAAGCCTTCCTTGCACCAGAAAGTAATACAAAAAAGAGACCGAATCGCTTCGGTCTCTTTTTTTATTTGCGAAAAAGGTTTTATATACGCTTATCATTGGTTCGTTCCGATCATACGGGCGAGCTTATCCTTTGCGATGCAGAGCGCAAGATAGATATAATCGGTGGCGATCATGAGCAGGACGATCAAGGAGGACAGCGCAGACGTATAGATCACCGTTGTTTTCGCATCGCCGAGCACGGCTCTGACCTTCTCGGTCAACGCCTCTATGATGCTGACGGTGCTATAGAGAAAGTTTGAAAAATTCGTTTCCAAAAGATGGGAAGCGGCGGCCGCGATCAGCGAAAACGCGAGACCGAACAAGGCCACAAAGAGAACCTCCGCGCGCTTTCCGCTCGGCTTATGCAGATCCAGCGAAAGCGAAAGAAACAGGGCGAAAATCACGAGATTATGGAAAAACACCGTGTGAAATGAAAGGTAATCTTCAAAAAAAGTTTCGATTCTTGTATCGGGATAAATAACGTTCGGAATGATCAGCATGCCGATAAAGAGCGCGATCATAGAGGCGCAGGCAACGGAGGCGGCCTTCTCCTTTCCTTTTCCGCGATAGAACGCAAACAAGGGCAGAACGAAGACGAAGATAGAACAGAAATGCAACGGAAGATGATAAGGATCGTATCCGCGCGAAACGGAAACCGCCTGCTTGCCGATCTCGATCAGCAAGATAATGACCGATATGATCTTGATCGGAATCATTCGCGTTTCATACGGCTTTTTTAAAAGCCATTTGCGCATCAAAAGCGCGATGATGAGCAAGACCACGAACGTGGGCAAGACCGTTACGAGATGTGCTTTCGTCCAAAAACCCATAGTTTCTCCATTTTTCAAATCGTTTTTTCCCTTTTTTCGGGGTAAGTTTTATTCATTATAACATACCGGAAGAAATAAATCAACACCATTTTATACAAAATGGGCCGTCTAAAATATTTTATTGTAACATATGCAAAATATTTTCAGTAAATATTTGGAGGGTATTTCCGATTGACAAAATCGGTTTTTTATGGTAAAATAGCCGTATCGGAGTTCTCCGACGTTTTTGAAGAAATCATCGAACGCCTATGGCGGAACAGGAGGTTATTATGAATAACACATCGAACTGGAATTTTTCATTGGCGAATTATCCGGACGTTTGGGCTTTCGTAGTTCAATTCGGACTTTTACTTCTCTTTTTGATGATTGGAAACATCCTGCGAAGAAAGATCCCTTTATTCAGAAACTGTTTGGTTCCCTCCGCGCTCCTTGGCGGCGCGCTTTTGATGATCGTGAACGTGATCGGAAAGCAGATCGGCTACACCACCGTTGACAATCGCCTGATGCAGGTGATCACCTACCATTGCCTTGCCATCGGCTTTGCGGCTATGTCTCTCAAGACCGAGAAGGCAACGCACAGGACCAATCGCGCACAGGTGATTGAATTCGGCGCTCTGCAGGGCGGCACATATATGCTCCAGGCCGCCGCAGGTCTTGGCATCACGCTGATCCTCTTCTTGCTGACGCGCCACGGCGAGACGGTTATTTCTTACATCTGCGGCCTGATCCTGCCGCTCGGCTTCGGCCAGGGCCCCGGAAATGCGCTGACCTGGGATATCAATTTCACCAACACCCCTGCGGCACAGTTTGCAGGAAACGGCAGCTTTGGACTTTCGCTGGCTTCGATCGGCTTTGTAGTTGCCTCCGTTTTCGGCGTTTTCCATATCAATATTGCCAAAAGACGCGGCGAGATGAAGATTCGCAACGAAAGACCTGCGGGCGAGGTGGTTGACCAGACCAATCCCGACGGAAGCGAGATTCCCGACAACGAATCCATCGATAAGTTTTCCTTGCAGGCAGGCTTCGTTGCCTTGGCTTATGCGATCGCCTTCGGTTTTATGTGCCTGCTCGGCGTTATCTCTGATTTTACGAACAGCATCGCCTGGGGATTCAACTTCCTTTGGGCTTCGCTTGCCGCTATGGCGATCAAGGTTGTTGTGAAGCGCCTGCGCAGGCACAACATGATGCATCGCGCATACATCAACAATTATCAGATGGATCGAATTTCCGGCTTTGCCTTCGATATGATGATCGTTGCAGGCGTTGCGGCCATTGAGATCAACGACATTAAAAATTACATCCTTCCCATCATTATCCTCAGCGTGGTTGGAACGATACTCACGTACTTTTACGTGCGCCTGGTTTCCAAGGAGTGCTTCAAGGGCTTTGAGCATGAATTTTTCCTCATGAGCTTCGGAACGCTGACGGGAACGGCCTCCAACGGTATGATCCTGATGAAGGAGGTTGACCCCGGACTTCGCACACCGACCTCCAGCCTTTACATTCTTTCGAATTTCCCCGCGATGGTGATGATAGCGCCGCTTCTTCTGCTTCTCAGCTTTGCGGGAAAATCGCTGACCAACGCCGTGATCGCATGCGCGATCTTCTTCGTGCTTTGGCTGGCTTACACGGTTTTCCTTTTCCGCAGAAGGATCTTCAAGAAGAAATTCAAAAATTCTCCCGTTGTGGTTTGGGAAGAAGACTAAATATTTTCCATAAGGATATTTCTCTCGGAATGCTTTTTTCTCGAGGGAAATATCCTTTTTTGACATTTTTCGAACAAATCGAAACATAAATAAAGAAAATGCTTGCATATTTTATTAAAATATGCTAAAATAGATATATTATGGGTATGTACGCACTTTTTTACGACAATCAGAGAAAGGATTTGGATGATTACCGATGAAAGGCACGGCGATCAAAAAAAGCTTCACTGAAGGAAGCATAGGACGGCAGATGCTGCTTTTTTCGCTTCCTTTCATGGCTTCCAATGCACTTTTGGTGCTTTACAGCACGATCGATATGGTGATCGTTGGCAAATGCGTTGGCACACCGGGACTTTCCGCCGTTTCGCAGAGCAGCCAGATCATTAACTTTGCCATCATGGCCTGCCTTGGATTTTCCAACGCGGGGCAGGTGCTTTTAGCGCAGGCGCTCGGCGCGGGCAAGCGAAAAGAGATGACGGATATTATCGGAACGCTGTTTTCCTACGTTTCGCTGATCGCGCTTTTCTTCACCGCAGTCATTCTCGCTTTCCAGAATCCGATCCTTCGCTGGATGAAAACACCCGCAGAATCCTACGAAATGGCAAGAGAATATCTCATTATCTGCGCGGTGGGACTTATCTTTACGGCGGGATACAACCTCGTTTCGGCCGTTTTGCGCGGCATGGGAGATGCGAAGCGCCCCTTCCTTTTCATAGGAATCGCTTCCGCGATCAACCTCATTCTTGACATTCTTTTCACGGGAATTCTCGGCTGGGGCGTTGCAGGCGCGGCATGGGCCACCATCATCGGCCAGGCGGCATCCTTTGTCTTCTCGCTCTATTATCTCTACCGCCACAAGGCGGCCTTCGGCTTTGAATTCACGAAGAGAAGCTTCGTTCTCAACCGAAAATACGCGGGCATGATTACCTCGCTCGGAACACCCATGGCCATCCAATCCGGATGCATCAACCTCTCGATGCTCGTTGTTAACGCAATGATCAATGACGTTGGCGTGGTTGCGGCGGCGACCTTCGGCGTTGGCGTTCGAATCGACGATATTTGCAACAAGATCGGCCAGGGCATTCAGTATGCCGCCGTTCCGATGATCAGCCAAAACATCGGTGCGGGCAAGACGGACAGAGCCAAGCGCGTGGTTTACGCCGCATGGATCTATTCGATCGCATTGACGGTTTTCTTCATGCTTCTTTACGTGACGATGGGCAAGGAGCTCTTCATGCTCTTCTCGGACGATCCGCCCGTGCATGAAATGTGCGGCGAATTTATCCGCGCGATTCTTTGGATGTTCCCTGCCTTTGCGGTGATGCGCGGAAGCGGCGCTTTCATTCAAGGCATCGGAAACGCAAAGCTCGGCATGGTTCTCGCAATTCTCGACGGCGTGGCTCTCCGAATCGGCCTCTCCTGGCTCTTCGGTATTTATTTCGGCTGGGGCTTCTTCGGCTTCGTTCTCGGCTATGGACTTGCCCCCTACGGCTATGCGATCCCCTCTTTGATCTATTTCCTTGCAGGCCGATGGAAAAATCAACGCGCGCTTGCGGAGGATATCTGATTTCCCACATTTTCACGACATTTACGAAAGGATCTAACAATGAATCATTCAAAGAAGCTAAAGCTCATTGCGGCGCTTTCCATGATCCCTATCGTGTTTTTGCTTTGCCTCTTCTTTTTCACGGAAGAAAACGTTGAGATCCTCAGAAAAACGTTTACGCACGAGCTGACAAACGATCAGATCCAGGAGCATCTGCGAGCGCTCGGCATCCGCGGCCAGATTACGATCTCTCTGCTCTCGATGATGCAGATCATCGTTGCTTTTATGCCCGCAGAGCCCGTGCAGGTGCTTGCCGGTCTTGCCTTCGGCATGGAAATCGGTATTCTGGCCTGCGCGGTCGGGGTGATTCTCGGAAACACAGCGATCTTCATTCTTTATAAGATTTACGGCGACAGACTGCGCGATTATTTTGACCGCAAGCTTGCCATCGATCTCTCAAAGATCGGAAACTCCCGCATCATGACGCTGGCGATCTTTATCCTCTATTTCCTGCCCGCCATTCCCTACGGCATGATCTGCTTTGTTGCCGCCTCATCGGGCATGAAATACCACCGCTACATCACCGTTACCGTTCTCGGATCGATTCCATCGATCTGCATCGGCGTTGGTCTCGGACATCTGGCGCTGGCAACGAGCTGGATACTTTCGGTTGCGGTTTTTGCCATTCTCGTTCTCGTTCTTGGAATTCTGATGCTGAAAAAGGATTATTTCTTCGGAAAGATCAACGCCTACATTGCGGCGCGAAACGAGCCCTACTCCTCTAAAACGACCGTTCGCAAGGATTACGGCGAATGGAAGCTTTCGATCGGCTATTTCGTTTTCCGCCTGCTGACCTTTACGAAGGTGCGGATGCGAATGAAGCGGAACGTTGAAAAAATCGAGCATCCCTCGATCGTTCTTTGCAACCACGGCGCTTTCATTGATTTTGCTTACGCGGGAACGGTTCTCAAAAAGGAGCAACCGCATTTCATAGTTGCGAGACTTTATTTCTATCACAAATGGCTCGGATGGCTTCTGCGCGCCGTTGGCACATTTCCCAAAAGCATGTTCGCAATGGACACGGAAAGTGCTATGAACTGCGTTCGCGTGATCAAAGGCGGCGGCGTTCTTGCCATGATGCCCGAGGCTCGGCTTTCCACCGCGGGAAAATTTGAGGACATCCAGGAATCCACCTTCGCTTTTCTTAAAAAAATGGGGGTTCACGTTTACACGATCAAGATCTCGGGCGATTATCTTGCCAAGCCCAAGTGGGCGACCGGCATTCGCTACGGCTCGCTCGTTGAAACCGAGCTTTCGCTTCTCTTCACACCCGAGGAGCTGGCAGAGCTGAGTCTTGAAGAGATCAAGGCGCGCACGGAAAATGCGCTTTATTACGACGAATTCGAATGGCTGAAAAAGCATCCCGAGCTTCACTACCGCTCCGGACGCATGGCGGAGGGACTTGAAAACATTCTCACGCGATGCCCGAAATGCGGCGCGCACTATTCTATTGTAACGAAGGGGAGGCGCGTTTCTTGCGAAAAATGCGATCTTACCACCGAGGTGAACGATCGCTACGGCTTTAAGGACGGCGTTCCTTTTGAAAACTTCTCCGAATGGTATGACTGGCAAGTCAAGAAAATCAAAGAGGAAATCGACAAAAACGAAAACTTTTCACTTTCCGCCCCCGTGGAACTTCGCCACGCTTCAAAGGACGGAAAAACACTTCTCACGCTCGCAGGAAACGGCGAATGCACTCTGACGAAAGAGGGGCTTACCTACAAGGGCACGGAATACGGCGAGACAATCGAAAAGCATTTTTCCATTGAAAGCATCTATCGCCTTCTCTTCGGCGCAGGCGAGGACTTTGAGGTTTACGTTGGCAAAGAGATCTATTACTTCACTCCGAACGAGCGGCGCAGCTGCGTTGATTTCTATATTACCAGCACGGTTCTATACGACAAGGAGCAAGACTAAAAGATGGAGGGTTCTCCAATGAAAGCAAACAAATCTTTACAAAACAATACTGAAAACACAAAAAAATCCCCCTCAGCAAGCATAGGATTCCGATCCTTTATCACGGTTATTTCCATTCTCTCCGCGCTTCTTTTCATCAGCGGTTTTCTCTCCTACGTGATTCCGCAAGGACATTTTTTAAGAGATGAGAGCGGCGCGATCCTGCTTGAAAGCTTTTCGCAGAGCGGGGTTGACGGCATTGCCATCTGGCGCATTCTGACCGCGCCGATCCGCGTTTTTGTCTCGGAGGATGCCGTTACGATCATTATGATCAGCGTTTTCCTTTTGATCATGAGCGGTGTTTTCCACCTGATCGAGCAAACCGGCGGCACCAAGGTTGTTATCGGGCGGCTGATGCATCGCCTGGCGAATAAGGGCGCGCCTGTGGTTTGCCTTTGCGTTCTCATCTTCATGCTGTTCGGCAGCTTTTTCGGCATGTTTGAGGAGCTGGTTACCCTGCTTCCCCTGATCATTCTTTTCATGCTCTCGATGGGCATGGACACCATGACGGGACTTGGCGCCTGCCTGCTGGCGGCCTGCTTCGGCTTTTCGGCGGCGATCACAAACCCCTTCTCCGTTGGACTTGCGGCAGAGGTTGCGGGCGTTAGCATTCAAAACGGAATGTGGCTCCGAATCGTTTTCTTCGGAATCATTTATCTGACACTCTGCGTTTTCCTCATGATGCATCTTAAGCGCATCGAGAAAAATCCGATGCTCTCGCCGACCTATGAAAACGATCTTTTGCGCAGACAAACCGCGAAAATGCCAGAGGAAAGCGAGCTTCGCACCCCTGAAAACGAAAGGATCTTCAAGGTTTTTTCCGCCTTCTTTATGGCGCAGGGCCTTATCCTTATTCTGATCGCTTCTATCCGCGCCATTTCCGGCTATGCGATTCCGATCCTGGCGGCAAGCTTCCTTCTCGGCGGCATCGCCGCAGGGCTGATCGTTTCGGAAAGAAAGCGCGATCCGTTTATCTTCATTCTGCGCGGCGCATTTTCCATGCTTCCTGCCATCGCTATGATCGCGATCGCCTCCTCCATCAAGCTCGTTATGACCGAATCCGGCACGATGGACACGATCATGTATCACCTGATCCGCTTACTGGACGGCAAGAGCCGCTTCGTTACGATCCTGCTGGTTTACCTTCTGATTCTGATCCTTCAGATCTTTATCGGCTCTTCCAGCGCAAAGATCATGCTCGTTATGCCGATCATCGTTCCGATCTGCGCCTCCGTTGGCGTTTCGCCCTCGATGGTTATCCTTGCCTACTGCATGGCAGACGGCTTTACCGACGTGATCATGCCAACCAACCCGATTCTGCTCGTTGGCCTCTCGATGGCAAACGTTTCCTATTCCAAGTGGTTCAAATGGACCTGGAAGCTACAGATATTCGTTCTTGCGCTAACGGTTTTGATCCTTCTTTTCGCAACGGGCATCCGATATTGATTTTTAATATTTTACATAAAAAAAGCGCGCACGGTACTTGGATCGTGCGCGCTTTTCTTTATTCTTCGATAGACTTAATAAGATCAAGGTTCTGCTTGATAATGATATCGTCCGTGTTATTCACCATCGTGAATATATGGCGGCGGGTGAACTGATCGACCTCGTAACCTCCGCGGGCGATCTGCTCCTGCGAGGGCAGATAAGCGAGCGCGCCGTTTGCATTACAGAGACCGAGCGTGTGCCCGAAGGGGCTATACTGACGAAGACGCACCGTGATCTCCGAGAACATCTCAAAGGGGAACGGAACGAAAACGACGGAATTGAAGCGGAAGATCACTTGATCAAATTTCCAGCATTCGGGAATCTCTGCCCCGTCCTCGTATATCTTCAATCGCATCTTGCAGGTGTTTTGAAGAATGATATTCGTTCCGACGATCTCGCCCTTTTCGATCTCTGCAAGCTCTGCCTCGATCTCTTCCTTCTTCGGGAAGGGCTTATAGGGGATATTCAGCTCTCCTTTGACAACCGAGAAATCCACCGCGCGGTATTCGCGGATATTGCGATAAGCGCGCATCGCGTCAATCGCGGCAACACCGCCGAGCTCTGCGGCCATTTCTATCGTGCCGACGGTTCTGCCGTTAGAAAGGCGAGGACCAACGTCTCCCTCCGCGCCGTTGGCGAAGAAGGTCATGGCTCCGGTTTGTGCCTCCAAGCGGTCGATCATATAACCGGGCCAATCGCGCGAGATCTCAGGGCCTGCGCCCGATGCCGTTCCATGACAGCCGTAATGCACGATATTGAGAAGAGGCTTTTTCTCCTTATCCACGAAGGAAAGCACCGTCATTTCGGGATCGAAGCATCCGTACGGATTCTGACCGAGGCCTGCCCAGCCCTCAAGAACGAGCTCGCGGCGATTGATACCAACGCGCGATTCGGTGGTTCCGACGCCGAGAAGCGCCTCCTCGGTGCTTTCGCAAGCGGCCTTTGCCGCCTCCACCGTGCGAGGAATGAGGATCTCATCGATATAGGCATCGTTGCTGACGCCCCAGCCCGGCGTGAAGGTCACGCAGGGACCCGAATGCGTGTGGGTAGAAGCAATGATAATATTTTCCGCAGAAACGGGGGTTACCTTCGCAATTTCCGCCGCCATACGATTGCGCAGATCCGTTCGGATCGCACAGATATCCATGGAGATCAGAAGCGCCGTTGGCGCGCCGTAACCGAAGGCGGCAACGTTGGCATTCAGCTCGTCATGCACGGAGGTTGCTTTTCTCTGCTCGTATTTCGGATAGCCGTACAGGGGCGTTCCGAGCGGCGGGGTGATCGGTCTTTTTGCGCGGCCGACAACAAACTTTTTTTCCATTTTATTTTTCCTTTCGGATCGATTGGTAATTCAAGTATAGCACCGTTTATGGGCAAATGCAATCCCGAATTATATCGTTAAATTCCCAAAAATTTCCTTTGAATACGCATCAGCTCCAGAGCGAAAGAGGCTTGACCTCGGCGGGAGCAATCTCAGCTTCTGTCATCTCGGTGAAACGGATGGCGATGCGGTGGCGCTCCTTGCCGCCAAGAAGCACGAAGAGGCGGCTGACGCCCTCGTTATCCTTCTGCGGAGCGGGTTCGGGATTATGCTCGCGCGGTGCGGGCTGAACCACAGGAGAATTTTCATCCGCTCTGCCGAGCGTTACCTCAAAGACACCGTCCGTGAGAATTTCGGCAAAGAGCTTGGTTCCCTCCATATCCAGCACGGCGGTTTTTCCGTCCTCTGCGATGCTGACGGATGCCGGGGTGTGCGCAGACCAGCGGATCACATCCTCGGCCTTGCATTCGATCTCATCCTGGATAAGAACGCTCCCTGAGGGACGATGCAGCATCATACCGCGCACAACGCTGCGCTCCGGATAAGCGGCAGACATATCGGCGATGGCAAAGCCGTAATCCTCGCAGTTAAAGAAGCGATCGGTTGTGCATCCTGCCTCCCAAAGCTGATCGTTTTCAGGCGAGGGGTTGAAGATGATCGTGTTATGTCCCTCGGCGCGGAAGCGATAACAGCCGCGATAGGGCTTGAGATTATAGTTATCCATACCGAGGTCAATGAAGAAGCGCTTTGCGCCGATATTCAAGATAAAGGTTCCCATATCCTTATGACCATGGTAGGCATTGTTTTTCGCAAAATGGATGCCCGCGAAGAGCGCATCCGATGCGGCGCTCGTGCGGAAGGTGGCGTTATCCGCCCCGGGACGGCCGAAGGCCAGAGGCATATCCTTGAGGGGCACTTCCGGCACGTCTCTGAAATACAGAACGTCTACAAAGTCGCTCTTTCCTTCCTCAATATCCTTCTTGCGGATCGCATAAAGCGCGGGATCGTTAAATCTTGCGGCGCACCAGGAGAAGAGCGGACTTGTGATCTTGGTTTCCACGGCATCACCGAAGTTGAAGCCGATATAGTTCGGAGAGGACATGGAGAGGAGGAAATAGGGCGAGCGCGCAAGTCCCTGCCAATCCGTCAGCCCAAAATCCGAGCCTGCGGCCGTTTGAAGGCCGGCGGAATAGAAGGATAGATAGCGCGTTGCATACGACCAATAGCCAACACCCTCGGAATACGTGCCGTCCTGCTCGTCATAGAACTTGCGAACGGCCTCGTAGGTATCATCATAGGCGTGATTCAGAATGGTTTCGCAAAGGTCGCATTCGATCTCGTCAAAGATAGCAAGGACGGCAAGAGTCAAGCCGCCGTTGCAGACCATTTTCCAGTTATCGCCCGGCTTATCCTGATACCAGCGATAGCCACGATTGGGATCGAGGACGTTTTTATGCTCGGGCTCATTGTTATATTCCTCCATCACAGCGTTAAAGCCGTTTTTGATGATGGCGGCGCGCACGGCGGCCTTCAGATCCTCGGAGAGATAATCATAGAGCCAATCGTATGCAAAAGCAATGGCCGCGCAAAGCTCGGCGCAATCAAGGAAATGGCGGGGATGCCAATCGGGGAATGCCACCGTTGCCTCAATTTCGATTACAGCGCGTGCGGCATATTTTTCCTCGCCCGTGGTGTGATAGGCGTAGCAAAGATGCATAAGACGCGTTAACACCGCGCGAGAGGTGACGAGAAGACGAACGCCGTCCGGAATCTCATATTTTCTCGGGGGGAGATCTAAGATTTTATCCGCCTCAGCGATGGTTTTATCCAGCATACATTTATAAGCACCCTCGCCGCGCTTTTCGCGCAGGCGGGCAAAATCCGCCTCGGTCATAATCAGACGGGGATGATGGTGATTCGGATGGCGCTCTTT
>JAZQWS010000356.1:0-1738 GCA_045632465.1 Eubacteriales bacterium | reverse complement strand
ATTGGGAAGAGACGCACGGAACGAAAAACGGACTTTTCTTTTCGAATGATGACCGCGAGGGAACCGAGTTTTCCATTAGCGGAACCACGGCGGATATGAAGCGGCGCTTCGGCTTTCGTCCCTTGATGAATGCCTGTATGTACGGAGATGCGAAAGCACTTTCCGAGGTTTTTGCCCTTATGGGAAACGAAGATAAGCGAAAAAAATATGAAGAAAAGGCGGCCGCCATCAAGCAAAGGATGGATGAAAAAATGTGGGACGGAGAGCTTTATAAGGCGATCCATCCCTTGGATGAAAACCTTGATCGCCCGATCGATCTGCGCGATATTCCGAAGGAATGCAACGCGCGCGAGCTTGTCGGCTTTATTCCTTGGGCGTTTTCCATGCCCGATGCGGGGAAGGAGGGGGCGTTTCGCCTTCTATTCGATCCGCAGATATTTGCCGCAAAGACCGGACTTGCCACGGCGGATATTTCGCATCCTCGCTTTCAGTTTTATTCCGAGCATCCATGCACCTGGAGCGGCAACGTTTGGCCGTATGCCACGAGCTATGCGATCAGCGCCGTGATCGCGCTCCTTTCGGATTACGAGCAGAGCGCGGTGGATGCAAAGGATCTTTATTCCTTGCTCCATACCTACGCCGCAATGCATTACAGCGAGGAAAACGGAAAGCGGATCAACTTTCTTGACGAGGTGATGCTCCCCTTTGAGCCTGTTTGGTACGTGCGTATGCTGGCGCGGCGGGGACGCAAAATTTCGGGCGGGAAAAATCGCGGCAAGGATTACAATCACTCCACCTTTATCGATCTCGTTTTGCGCGGCCTTTGCGGCGTGGATACGAAAAGCGAGACGCTTCGTGTCGAGCCTCGCATCCGGGGGATCTGGAAATATTTTAAGCTTGAAAACTTCACGTATAGGAAGAAAACCTACACGGTTTATTACGATGAGGATGGAAGCGTTTTCGGCAAAGGATGCGGCGTTTTTATTGAAGAGTGCCGATGAATATTTATAAAAACGACCTTGAAAAAAATATTTGTATTTTAACGAAAAAGAGAGCAACCGAGGTGCTGCTCTCTTTTTATTATGCTTTTTTTGTATGTTCGTCGATGTATTTCTTCGGAGAGATTCCCATCTCTTTTTTGAAGGCTTGGCTGAAGGTGTAGATGTTTTCGAATTGCAAGGCATAGGCGGTTTCGGAAACGTTAAGCCCGTCGTTTGTGAGTAGGTTGCACGCGGATTTTATGAGAAGACGATTTTTATATTTGATCGGCGTTGTTCCCGTTACCTCCTTGAAAAGCCGACGGAAATGCGGCGTGCTGATGCCGCAAAGCATGGAAAGGCGATCCACGCAAACCGCGTCGGTGTAGTTTTCTTCCATATATCTCAAAGCGGGCTCGATTTTCTTTGCGTTGATGCGCGTGTTGCCCGCCATAAAGAAATTTTTGCAGATTGAGATCAGCTGAAAAAGCAGGCTCGCCCTGGCGATCCGATCGGTGTGATAAACAGAGAGAAGATCGTTGAAAAGCTTATACATCTCGCCCTTTGTTTGATTGATCACGGCGGGAGAATCCGAAAAAACGATATTTCTTTGCTCGGCCTCGCCTTGCTCTAAAAGATCGAAATTCACCATGATTCCAAGCGCTGTTTCGCCGGGTATTTCATATTGATAGTATCCGTTTTTCGGCAGATACACCGTGTCGCCCGCGGCGGCGCGTATATCACAATCCCGGCTGATAAAA
>JAZQWS010000355.1:0-1713 GCA_045632465.1 Eubacteriales bacterium | reverse complement strand
CCTCCTTATTGCCCAACGAAAATATTTTCCTTGCGGCGGCGGAGGCGGGTGTTATCACACTTGGATTTCTTCTTCTGGCGAAAAAATTCTGCCAAAAAAATTGCATTTGAGGTAATACTTCATGATACAAACAAAAATTGTTTCCTCTCTTGAAAAGGCTTTTCTCGATCAATCCATCGAAGAATTTGCGCCTATTTCTTCCCTCTCGGTGCTTCGCGGTGAGCGTTTTTCTCTGCAGTGCCTCTACTATCACGCTTATAACCCGGAAGAGCCGTCGCAGATCATCAGAGCCATTCCCGAGGTCATCGGGGCACTTGCTCCCTTCGTGAAATTTCACCGCGTGCGCTCGGTGCCCGTTTCGAAGCCCAAGTTTGCGCAGCACGCAAGCACCGAGTCCTTGCTTCGCAATGCGCCCGGACTTTATCCCGATCTTTTGGAGCCGATGGACGGCGGCATTTTGAACGTTACCGTTGATATCCTTGAAAGCCTTTGGATGGAGTTTTCTCTTCCGGAAAACGCGCCTGTGGGCCTGCTCGATATCAAG
This sequence comes from Eubacteriales bacterium, assembly GCA_045632465.1. Lineage (GTDB taxonomy): Bacteria > Bacillota > Clostridia > Oscillospirales > CAG-272 > UBA1740. The sequence continues at coordinate 1,169 of JAZQWS010000355.1, read as the reverse complement.
CTGATCCTGAAGGATTATGCAACGGGAGAAGCGCTTGCCGAAGAGAGCTTCACCGTGGATGTGATCGACGCGGCGCTCCCAAAGCAGGATTTGAAGGTAACGCAGTGGTTTTACACCGATTGCCTTGCAAGCTACTACGGCGTTGAGGTTTTCTCCGAAAGACATTGGGAGATCATCGAAAACTTTGCAAAAATGGCCAAGGAGCATGGCATCAACCTTTTGCTGACGCCCGTTTTCACCCCGCCGCTTGACACTGAGGTTGGCGGAGAAAGATTGACAACGCAACTTGTCGATATCAAGAAAACGAACGGACGCTACTTCTTCTCCTACAAGAAGCTGGATCGCTGGATCGAGATGTGCAACCGCGTTGGAATCGAATATTTCGAAATTTCACATCTTTTCACGCAATGGGGCGCGGAGCACGCGCCGAAGATCATGGCCACCGTTGACGGCGAATACAAGAGAATTTTCGGCTGGGACACGGATGCGGCCGGCGAGGAATACGGCAAGTTTCTGCGCACCTTCCTGAAATCCTTCTTGAAGCATATGAAGGCAAGAGGCGATGACGGGCGTTGCTTCTTCCATATTTCGGATGAGCCGACGAAGGATCAGCTCGCAAGCTACAACAAGGCCAAGCGCCAGGTGAAGCGCTTGCTTGCAGGCTATCCGATCATGGATGCACTTTCGGATTTTGATTTCTATAAGAAAAAGGTGGTGGATCTCCCCATTCCCGCCAACGATCACATTGATCCCTTTATCAAGGCAAACGTGCCGAATCTCTGGGTTTACTATTGCTGCGGTCAATACGGCAAGGTTTCCAACCGCTTTATTGCGCAAAAATCCTGCGTGAACCGCTCGATCGGTATGCAGATGTTCAAATATAACATCGTTGGATTCTTGCAGTGGGGCTTTAATTTCTACAACAATCAATACTCCATGGCGCCGATCAACCCTTATCTCGATGCGAGCGGCGGCAACTGGGTCCCCGCCGGTGACACTTATTCGGTATATCCCGGTGCAAACGGCCAGCCCCATCCCTCCTTACGACTGCTCGTTTTTGAGGAGGCGATCTCGGATATGCGCGCAATGCAGCTTGCCGAGAGCTTGACCGATCACGAAACGGTTGTTTCTGCCATTGAGGAGATTTTCGGCCGGGATCTGAGATTCAA
>JAZQWS010000354.1:0-1712 GCA_045632465.1 Eubacteriales bacterium | reverse complement strand
GTTATGGTTTTCTCGTGCTTTTTATAATCTCTTACGAGCTTTTCTGCTTCGGAATAATCCTTATAAAAGGCGTTTTCGTCGGCATATATGACAGTGAGATCCCATTTATACTTTTGTTCTATATTAATTCGTTCCATTTTTGTTCCTTTTATGTTTTTTTAGAAAAAGCGGAATGCCGAAGCCTTCCGCTTTTTTGTTTTTTAATTATTCGTAAAGAGGATACTTTTTGCAAAGTGCGGCAACGCGCGCTCTGACCTCATCCTGATTCTTCTCAAAGTCCTTAAGAGTAAGGGCGATGAGCTTAGCGACCTCAGCGAGATCCTCTTCCTTGAAGCCGCGGGAGGTAACAGCCGCGGTGCCAAGTCTGATACCGCTTGTTACGAAGGGCTTCTGAGTGTCGAAGGGAACGGCGTTCTTGTTCGAGGTGATACCAACCTCGTCAAGAAGATGCTCGGCTTCCTTACCGGTGCAAACCTTCATACCCGTGAGATCCACGAGCATCAGGTGGTTATCCGTTCCACCGGAAACGAGACGGAAGCCCTCAGCGATCAAGCCCTCGGCAAGCGCCTTGGTGTTTTCGATGATGCGAGCGGCATACTCCTTGAAGCTATCCTGCAGAGCCTCGCCGAAGCAAACTGCCTTCGCGGCAATGGTGTGCATCAGAGGGCCGCCCTGGATACCGGGGAAAATAGACTTATTGATCAGCTTTGCAAGCTCCTCATCGTTGGTCAGGATCAGACCGCCGCGAGGACCGCGAAGCGTTTTATGCGTGGTGGTGGTGGTTACGTGCGCATAGGGCACGGGATTGGGATGCAGACCTGCGGCAACAAGGCCTGCGATGTGCGCCATATCTACCATCAGATATGCGCCAACCTCGTCTGCAATCTCGCGGAAGCGCTTGAAATCAATCACGCGGGGATATGCGGAAGCGCCCGCAAGGATGAGCTTGGGCTTGCACTCAAGAGCAAGGCGGCGAACCTCATCGTAATCGATAGTTTCGCTCTCTCCGCTCACACCGTAAGGAACGATGTTCCAATACTTACCCGACATATTCACGGGCGAGCCATGCGAAAGATGGCCGCCGTGCGCAAGGTTCATGGAAAGAACCGTGTCACCGGGCGTAAGAAGGGCGAAGAATACTGCCATGTTTGCCTGCGCGCCGCTATGGGGCTGAACGTTTGCAAAGCCCGCGCCGAAGAGCTGCTTTGCGCGCTCGATGGCGATGGTTTCCACAACGTCTACGTGCTCACATCCGCCGTAATATCTCTTAGCGGGATAACCCTCGGCATACTTGTTGGTCAAGGTGGTGCCGTTGGCCTCCATAACCGTTTCGGAAACGAAGTTTTCCGATGCGATCAGCTCGATCTTGTTTCTCTGTCTTTTCGTCTCGTTGGCAACCGCAGCATACACCTCGGGGTCAAGAGCGCGAAGAAGCTCATAATCTCTCATGTTTTGTTCCTCCGAACTTTATTTTATATATTTACAGTTATTATAACCTAAATATGGGATTCTGTCAAGTGTTTTTCAAGCGGATGGAGGTTTTTTCGAGGTCGTAATCCTGCTTTTTTCCGCAAAGATCTCCTTTTTTAAAGCTTTCGCGAAAATGAAAGACTTTTTTACGAAAAGCTATTGACAAAAGCACAAAAATAGTGTATAATACAATAGTCTTTAGGGGTATAGCTCAGTTGGTAGAGTACTGGTCTCCAAAACCA
>JAZQWS010000353.1:0-1041 GCA_045632465.1 Eubacteriales bacterium | reverse complement strand
ATCTGCCCGCAGGTGATCGCGCCGCCCTCATCTAAAACGGTATCGAAGCGGATGCCGTTTTCCTTGAAATATGCGGTGGCAAGCACCATGCCATCGCCGCAGACCTCCTCGTTATTCGAGGATCCTATGTAAAGATCGATGCCCTCAAAATCATAGCCCTCGGCAAGAAGCTCCTCCGCCGCCTGCAGTTCAGCGAAGAGGGGCGTTTTCGTGTCGATCGTTCCTCTGCCGAAAAGATATCCGTCCTTGACCGTTGCCGTAAAGGGATCGGTTTCCCAGCCGTCGCTTCCCTCCACCACGTCATGGTGCGACATCAGGAGGATATTCTTTTTCGCGTTTTTTCCGCGGATGATATAAAAGAAGCATCCGCCGCCAAAGGTGAGGCGCTCCGCCTTCGCCGAAAGATTCGGAAAAAGCTCGGAAAGAAGCGCGTAAAAGCGCTCAAACTCCGCCCGATTTTCATCCTCACGGGTGAAAACCGTTTTGCAGTTAATCATGCAGGAAAGCTTGGCCGCGTATTCTCCGCTCACCTGCGCCGAGGTGCCCTTGCGCTCCGCTTCGCTTTTTAAGATAAAAGGCTTCATTTTCCGCCCTCGCTCTTTCTGTTTGCTTCGATAAATTCGGTCACGCTCTTTTCGTTATAAATCATAAAGAAGATGAGAGAAACGAGGCTGAAAAGACCCGCGAAAACGCCCGTCAGCTTCACGCCGAGCATACCAACCGACTCGCCCGCAGGCGCGCCGATGGCAAGAACGCTGGAAACGACAACCATCGCGAGCGAATACGCGATCTTCTCAATGAAGGTCTTGGTGGCCGAGAAAAATCCCTCGCGGTTGACGCCGTTTTCAATGCTGTCCTTCTGGATGATATCCGACATACAGGACTGCGGAAGAATATTGATCGCCGCAAAAGGAAAAGCTACGACAACGCCCATAAAGAGGCCGAGCAGAAGCTCGTAGCCCACCACCAAAGACGCCAGCACATCACCAAAGAAAATAAAGGCGAAAACGATCGTGAAGATCACGCTTGCGATGACAAGCA
>JAZQWS010000352.1:0-3501 GCA_045632465.1 Eubacteriales bacterium | reverse complement strand
GCCTGCCCGCTTGAATGCGAAATCGAATATGACCGCTACGCCGAGGATCTCGATTGCAGAGAGATCCGCATCCGTCTCGTAACCGAAGAGAACGTAACCGTTCCCTGCCATATCTGCATCCCGAAGGATGCGAAAAAGCCCCTGCCCGTTATGATCTCCCTGCAGGGACATTCCACGGGTATGCACATCTCTCTCGGCCGCCCGAAATACGAAAGAGATCATATAACGATCAGCGGCGGCGACCGTGATTTTGCCAAGCGCGCCGTGAAGGAAGGCATCATTGCCGTCGCCATGGAGCAAAGATGCTTCGGCGAATGCGGCGAAATCGGCGGAACAACCAACTGCAAGATGACTGCGCTTCGTTCCATCATGCTCGGCCGCACCATCATCGGCGAGCGCGTTTGGGACGTTATGCGTCTGATTGACCTTTTGGAGAGAGATTTCTCCGACCTTTGCGATACCGACAAGGTGATCTGCCTCGGCAACTCCGGCGGCGGCACCGCCACGATCTATGCGGCCGCGATGGACGAGCGAATCAAAATCGCCGTTCCCTCCTGCGCGGTTTGCCGCTACGGCGATTCCATCGCCGCCATGGATCACTGTGCCTGCAACTACGTTCCCCATATCGCGAAATATTTTGATATGGGCGAGCTTTGCCAGCTGGTTGCGCCCCGCTCCCTGATCGTTGTCAACGGCGTTGCGGACGATATCTTCCCCATCGCGGGCGCAAAGGCCTGCTTGGAGGTTGCGAAGATCGCCTTCGCCGCCGCAGGTGTTCCTGACCGCCTTCACCACGTGATCGGCAAGGAGGGCCACCGCTTCTATGCGGATGACACCTGGCCTACGCTCCACGGAGAGATCGCGAAGATCTAAAAGCGCCAAGGAACCGCTTGCGAATGATTGCAAGCGGTTCCTTTATGAAAGAAAAAATAAGGAAAAAGCGTATGATCAAAGAACGTTTATTCTGGACATGGGATCACAGCACCAACTGATGCGCTCGCACACCGGCACGCAATGGTGGGGCGGGCGACACACCCTCGGCATCGAGCTGATCCGCCGCCAATGCCTTCTCTCTTACGAATCGGGCTTTGATGCAGTTTCCATATTCGGCGAAACCTCTCCCTTCCACACGAACGCGGGGTTTAACTATCTTGCCCTGGAATACTTTGCAGACCCCCCCACGCCTCGGTAATGAACTTTGCGGAGGACGTGATGGCGCCGCGCCTTGGCGGCTTTGCGGGCGCAAAGAAATGGGGCGAATACGCCTCGCTCTACCGCGAAGCCGAAAAGATCCCCGCCGCCGTGATGGACGTCGCAAAAATTGCCGCCGAGTGCCGCGATCTCGAAACGGTGCGCCGCTGGCAATATCTCGGCAACTTCTTAAATTCCTACCTATATGAAATAGAAGCCGGCGGCAAGCTTGAAAATATGTGCCCCCACGATGCCGACCGCCCGGATTTGTTTTGAAGAAAGGACAACGTCTCATGAAGAACAACAAAAAGAAAACACTCCTTGCCCTCCTGTTGTTTCTTATTTTCGGCGCGGGCGCCATCGCTTTTGCCTGCTCCGGCTATGAGGAAAACATCGCTGAAATGCTCATTCCAACGATCTTATTTTCTTTCTTTTCCTTATGCTCTTTGTACGCTTTGATCCGATGCGCCGTCATAGGCCTGGATGAATACGTATTCGAAGGCGATGTCCTTCATATCAAGCGAAAAGGCAATATGGTTGCCACCGTGCGCAAGGAAGACATCTGCGATTTGGTTGTGGTAAACGATGTGTCTGCCCAAGGGATTGTTTGTATCCTCTTTCGCCACGAGGGTAAAAAACGGATCGTTCCCTGCGATGAATATAACGAAGCACCGCTTCTCGAATTTATCCGCGATCTCCCCGCCAAGGAACGGGATACCCGTCTGTGGGAAGTCATCCTTTTTTTGTTGGATATGCTATCCAAGGCGTGATATATAAAGCCGAAAGAAAGGAAGACAACACCTTATGAAAAGACTCGCGAAGCTCTTCGAAGAAGCAATCACAAACTATAACAAAACAAAGAACATCACGCTCCTTATCAATGCATTTGAGAAGATTTGCAAGCTTTACCGTGATCTTTCCGCCATCGGAGATATTCTGGTCTCTTATGGAGAATCGCTGATCAAAAAGGAAGAAAGCGAGGCGGGCATTGCCATCCTCCGCCTTGTGGAAAAGCATTTCAAATTCGTAGCAAACGAAGCACTTTTCTGCTTGCGCTTAGCCGACGTGGCATTCAAAAGCGGAGATGAAGAGCGCGGCCGGTCCTATCTTATGCGCCTCGTGAAAAAAATCGACAACTACGAGGAAGCGATCGAAATAAACGGCTTATCCGAGATCTGGAATGCGCATAAATCAAAGCTTATGGATCTGCCGCCATCCGTTCGCACAAAAGAAACGTGTGCATGCACGCCCGAGGAATGCTCACATAGTATGCAGGAAATCCTTTCGTTTCCCGAGAGCACCATGCTTTCGGCCATCTCAGAGCACCTGGGTGAGCTTTGCGCAGACGGCGAGAAGCCCGAGCTTTTAACGGCAGAAGAGCAAACCGTATTTTTTATCGACGAGTGGATCACAAGCGTCAATGCAGACGGAATTTTTCATTATCTAAATGACCGAGGTCATCACTTTGAAATGCTTATCGCATCTGCAAAAGCATTGAATTCGAAGAATTTGCAAAATCTTCTTTCTATGGTAGAAAACAAACTTTCAAGGAACAAAACACCGAAGAATTTGGAAAAAATTCAGATTCTCCTTGAAAAAGCAGAAAACGCAGGCGTTGATTTTGAGGCTGAAGAAGCCTTCTACTATCAAAACGTCCAAGAGGCGCTTTTGGATACGCTTGCATGCTATATCAGGCAAAATTCCCATGCCTTTCGATAATAGAAAAAGAGGAAACGAGGCGATGCCGAAATGACATCGCCTCGCATTTTTATAGGCAGTTCAGAGCAAATTTACAAAAAGCGGTTATACCGTGCCGGTCACGGTGAGCACCGTAACACCGGGTGTGGTAGTGATCGCGCCGGTGGTGCCGTCCTGCGTATAGGTTGCCGCAGGAACGGTGATCACGCCGTCCGCCGTGGCAAACGCGCCGCTTGCGGCGTTATAGGTGTAGCCGGTTCCTTCTTGCAGCTCAGTGCCGTTAAGCTGGACGGTAATCGCCGATAATACGGGGTTAAAGACATCGTTGATCACAACGCCATCCGTCGCGGTAACGGGAACGTTTCCGAGATTTTGCACGATGATCGTGTAGGTCACCGTGTCGTTATCGTTCAGCACCGCAGGACAAACCGCCTTCGCAATCGTCAATTCGGGCGCTTCACTTACGTTCACGGTTGCCGTTGCCGTAATTTCGCCAACGCCCGCGCCGCCATTCGTCAGCGCGGTATTCGTGATCGTTGCTCCTGCCGCAATCGGAGCAAATTCGTTTGCGGTTGCGGCGTAAATAAAGGTGGCCGTGCTGCTCGGCGGCAG
>JAZQWS010000351.1:0-4527 GCA_045632465.1 Eubacteriales bacterium | reverse complement strand
CTTTTAACCGCCGTCAGCATCCATCCGGAGCGGAGAGAAATCCGCCTTGTTCGCATCGGATCGAACTTCACGACGGATATGACCGAGCGCACCTATCACGTTGTGAAATACTAAAAACGCAAACAATATTTATTGTTCCCGAAAAAACTCCGTTTGGCCGTTTTTTGACCGTTTTTCGTTCAGTTGGTGGTTATTTTTCGTTTTTCATCCTCTTTTTATCAAAAAGGTTGACTTTTTCTGACAGTTTTATTACAATGAAATCAAAAGAGCGCATCGGCAGTTCGTTCTTACACACGTGAATCAATAATACAAAGAGGTTGAAACCATGAAAGAAGCAAAAATCTCCGTTCGCTTTGATGAGGAATGCGGCCGCGTTAAGCCCATGCACGCAACCAACAACGGCCCAACCAAAGGGCGCGGCTTCGGGAGTGCAAAGACGAGGGGCTTTGAGGATTGGCGCGAGGCAGGCATTCCCTATGCCAGAACGCACGACTCCTCTTTTAACGCGGGCTACGGCGGCGAGCATACCGTGGATGTGCATGCCATTTTTCCGAATTTCGATGCGGATGTCAGCGATCCTGCCTCTTACGATTTCGCCTTTACCGATCAATATCTCTCCAATATCAATTCCTGCGGCACCGAGGTTTTCTACCGTCTCGGAACCAAGATTGAGCACGGAGTGAAAAAATATCACACACTTCCGCCCAAGGATTTTCAAAAATGGGCCGAGATCTGCGAGCATATCATTCTGCACTACACCGAGGGCTGGGCGGACGGTTTTACCTACAAAATGGAATACTGGGAGATTTGGGCTGAGCCGGATCTCGATCCCGACGATGCGGAGGATAAGCGCACCTGGGGCGGCACGGCGGCGGAATTCTACCGCTTCTACATCACCGCGGCGAGGCACCTGAAAAAGAGATTTCCGCATCTCAAGATCGGCGGCCCTGCCGTCGCCTTCCGTATTCCCTGGCTGGAGGGATTTTTTGAGGCACTGGCCGCAGAAAAGGAGCGCGTTCCGCTCGATTTCTTCTCCTTCCATTGCTACGGTTCCACACTTGAAAAAATATTCGCACGCTCCACCAAGGCACGCGAGCTTCTGAACGCCTACGGCTATGAAAACACAGAAAGCATCCTTGACGAATGGAACTACGTGCAAGGCTGGGATAACTTTATTTACAGCGTGAAGCACATCATTTCCATCAAGGGCGCGGCTTTTGAGGCTTTCGTTATGTGCGCTTGCCAAAACGACAGCGACATTGATATGCTGATGTATTACGACGCAAGGCCGAGCGTTTATAACGGACTTTTCGATTACTACACAAACGAACGGCTGAAGGGCTATTATCCCTTCAAGATGTTCCATACGCTCTATCAGCTCGGCACAGCCTGCCACTGTGAAATTCTCGGCGAGGATATTCGTGCGGCGGCAGCCAAGGGGAACGGCGAAAGCGCCTTGATGATCGCCTATTTTAACGATAACGACGAGGACAAAAGCGAGCGTAAAATTACGCTTTCTCTTGAAGGCGGCGCAGAGAAATACGATCTCTATATTTTGGACGAAACGCGGGATTGCGAGCTTGTAAAAATCATCCGAAACGGCGGCAAGGTCACCATGAAAAAAAACACCGTTTGTTTGCTTCGTTCCCATAAAGGCACCTAAAAACAAAAAAAGAAGCAAGAAAAATGCAAATAATACATAGCAAAAAGCAGAGTTTTTTCCCCAAGAACAAAGAAAAACTCTGCTTTTTTACATTCTCACTTTTTTGTTTTCGAAAAATCGCTCGGCCGCTTTCCCGTGATGCGATAAAACATTTTATAGAAATTGGATGCGCCCGAAAATCCGCACAGCTCGGCAATTTCCAGCTTCGTAAGATCCGTGCTTTTCAGCATATCCACGGCCTTTTCCACGCGCTTGATCGTTATATATTCCCATGGGGAAATGCCATTGAGCTTTTTGAAAACGGCTGAAAAATACGTGGGACTCATATAAGCAATGTCTGCAAGAGCGGCAAGCGTTAAGGGCTGATCAAGATTTTCTCCGATATAATCGATCACGCGGCGCAAATTTTTTGCCTGCGAGGAGGACGCGGCCGGCGCGGCACTCGGCTTCACGCAATCATAGCGGCGGATAATTTCGGCAAGAGTTGAAAAAAGAAGATACTTCGCCGTGATGAAAAAGCAAGGCTTCTGCTCCGCGATCTCCGCCTCCAGCCGCAAAATCATCTCCTTCAGCGCGCCGCTCTCATCCGAAAACCGATTTTCAAAATTTTCGCCGCGCGAGGAAAAAAGTCCGAGAAGCTCTGCCGTGTCGCTATGCTCCCAGAGAAGCCTCGGCTCAAAATGCACGTTCAAAACCTCCATATCCTCGTGGATCTCGGTAATCGAATGCGCCTCTCCCGTGCCGAAAAGAAATACATTTCCCGCAGAAAAGGGATAGCTTTTGCCCTGCATGGCGTAGATCCCGCTTCCCCTCAGAAAAACGGAAAGCTCGCACTCGGTGTGATGATGCTCGCGGTAGACGCGCGTGCACGCAGGTAAGGTTGAATGATAGGTTTTGACCAAGGCGCGGCCACAGCCATCCTCCAATCGGTGCTCACTATGTCGCATTTCGACCTCCAAGAAATAAAAAATCATAATATAGTGGATAAAATTCAAAACATTTGCCTTTATCGCCGCCATCTAGTATGATATATTTATTATAACACAAAAATTCCAAAATGCAAGGAGTTCATCTGCAAATGCCGAATTTAAATGAAAAAATCCAGGAGAATGTAAACGTTTGCTCCTCTCCATCTGAACTTAAAATAACGGATATTCGCGTGGCGAACATCACGGGTGCGCCGAAGCACTGTCCTCTCATTAAGATTTATACAAACCAAGGCCTTGTTGGCTACGGAGAAGTGCGCGACGCATCCAGCGCAACCTATGCCCTGATGCTCAAATCCCGCCTCCTCGGCGAAAATCCCTGCAACGTGGATAAGCTTTTCCGCCGCATCAAGCAGTTTGGCGGCCCCTCCCGCCAAGGCGGCGGCGTTTCGGGACTTGAAATCGCGCTTTGGGATCTTGCGGGCAAGGCCTGGGGCGTTCCGCTCTGGCAAATGCTGGGCGGAAAATTCCGTGACAAGATCCGCGTTTACGGCGATACGGACGTAGACGGCAAGCACACCGGCCTGGATATGGGCAGAGCCATTCAGAAGCGCATCGATATGGGCTTCTCCATCGTGAAAATGGATCTCGGCATCGAGCTTCTCTATGACACGCCCGGTACGCTGAATGCGCCGCTCGGAATGCTGGAGGATATGCAAAAATATTCCATGAAGGCCATCACGCATCAATCCGGATCGATCGATATGGATATGATGCTCGGCAAAAATTACGAGGTCTTCACGATCCCGCACTATGCCACCGGCATCCGCATCACCGAAAAGGGGCTGGATATGCTGGAGGATTACGTAAAGCAGGTGCGATCCGTTGTCGGCTACGAGGTGCCCCTCGCCATCGATCACTTCGGCCACGTTGCCATTGAGGACTGCATCAAATTCGCAAAAAGACTTGAAAAATACAACATCGCGTGGCTGGAGGATATTCAGCCCTGGCATCTGACCGATCATTACGTGCGCATTGCCGAAAACTGCAACGTGCCGCTGGCAACGGGCGAGGATATCTATCTTGCAAAGAATTTCCGCCCCTTGATGGAAAAGCACGGCGTTTCGCTCGTGCATCCCGACCTTCTGACGATCGGCGGCGCTTTGGAAACCAAGAAGCTCGGCGATATGTGCGAGGAATACGGCGTTGCCATGGCGATCCATATGGCAGAGAGCCCGATCGCTTGTATGGCGGCGATTCATACGGCGGCCGCCATTCAGAACGTAATGGCCGTGGAATTCCACTCGGTGGATATCCCGTGGTGGAACGATCTTGCGGGCGGCATCGCAAATCCCCTCTTCAAGAACGGATTCGTGGACGTGCCGAACACACCCGGCCTCGGCATCGAAAGTCTCAACGAAGAGCTGATCCTGCAGCATATGCATCCGAAATACCCCGATGCCTGGGCGCCCACGGATGAATGGAACAAGGAATGGGCAAATGACAGAGAATGGAGCTGAGGCGCGGTCATAGCCTCTGCAATAAACGAACTCTTTCTTCCGCGCCGCGAATTTTCGCAATCGGAGCCTAAAATCCGATTGCCGCTCGAAAAGCGGTTCCGAAAATTCCTTACCCCTAACAGAATCAAGAATGGAGATTTCAATGAAAAACAATCTGAAAATCCGCTGGATCGGACAGGGCGGATACCTGCTTTCCGACGGAGAAACCGAAATTTGCATCGATCCCTATCTTTCCGATGTTGTAGGTCGCGTGGCGGGACGCGCAAGAATGGTGGATGCCCCCTTTGCGCCGAAGGATCTGAAGTGCGATCTCGTGATCTGCACGCACGATCATCTTGACCACGTGGATATTGACGCGATCCCCGAAATGGATAAGCAGATCCCCTTTTACGCGCCCTCGCACGCGGAGAAAACGCTC
>JAZQWS010000350.1:0-11965 GCA_045632465.1 Eubacteriales bacterium | reverse complement strand
TAGAACTTGCCAAGCTTACCCTCAACGATCTTCTCAAGAACCTGAGCGGGCTTGTTAGCCATCTTGGGATCCTGCTGCATCTGCTTAATGAGAATTGCTTTCTCCTCCTCCAGAACGGAAGCGGGAACAGCCTCTCTGTTCAGGTACTGAACGGGCATAGCTGCGGTCTGAAGAGCGATGTTCTTTGCGAACTCAGCGAAGCCTTCCTTATCGGCAACGTCGGTCACAAAGTTAACAACAACGCCGGTCATACCCATACCGTGGATGTAGGAAGAAACAACACCCTCGATGATGGTGAAGCGACGGATGGAAAGCTTCTCGCCGATCTTGTAGGTGTTCTCCGCGAGAGCGGCCTCAACGGTCAGACCGTCAGCCATCTTGCAGGGCATAAGAGCCTCTACGTCAGCGGGCTTGTTAGCGATGATAGTCTTCAGGATTTCCTTTACGAACTCCTGGAAGGTTGCATTCTTAGCAACGAAGTCGGTCTCGGAGTTAACCTCTACGATAGCGGTTACGTTATCGATGGTCATGATATCTACAAGGCCCTCAGCGGCAATTCTGCTTGCCTTCTTAGCGGTAGCAGCCATGCCCTTCTCGCGAAGGATCTTTACTGCAGCCTCAAAGTCACCGTTTGCATCCTTAAGAGCGTTCTTGCAATCCATCATGCCGCAGCCGGTCTGCTTTCTGAGCTCGGCAACGTCTTTTGCGGAAAATTCTGCCATTTTCTTATCTCCTTTAATTTTGAATTAGGGGAAATTAAGCCTCGGTAGCTTCCTCAGCCTCAGCCTCGGTTGCAACAGCCTCGGTTGCGCCGCCGTGTGCTGCGATAACAGCATCAGCAAGAGCACCGCCGATCAGCTTGATAGCGCGGATAGCGTCATCGTTACCGGGAATGATATAATCTGCATCGTCGGGATCGCAGTTGGTATCAACGATAGCAACTACCGGAATACCAAGCTTCTTAGCCTCAAGAACTGCGTTTCTCTCCTTGCGGGTGTCTACGATGAACACGCAGGAAGGAAGAGTTTCCATATCCTTGATACCGCCGTATGCCTTCTCGAGATCCTCGATCTCCTTTACCTTCTTAGCAACTTCCTTCTTGGGAAGAAGATCGAAGGTTCCGTCTGCCTGCATATGCTCAAGGTCCTTCAGACGCTTGATGGACTTACGGATGGTGTTGAAGTTGGTGAGCATACCGCCGGGCCAGCGAGCATTTACGAAGTACATGCCGCATCTCTGAGCCTCTTCCTTAACGGTCTCGGCTGCCTGCTTCTTGGTACCAACGAAGAGGATCGTGCCACCCTCTGCAGCCATCTCAGCTACATAGTTGTAAGCCTCCTCGAACTTCTTAACGGTCTTCTGAAGGTCTACGATGTGAATACCGTTTCTCTGAGTGAAGATATACTCAGCCATTTTGGGGTTCCACTTCTTGGTCGGGTGACCGAAGTGAACGCCTGCTTCAAGCAACTGCTTGATAGTGATTTCGAACATTTCTATGTTCCTCCTTTGGTTTTTTCCACCATAGCGATCTCCCTGCCGCGACTTCCGATGGAAGCACCGGCGGCAAGCCTCTTCGCTATGTGCGTTATAATGTCTGCCTTGGTCTTTGCCAAGACAGCCTTTTAATAATATCATAAAATATGTCAAAATTCAAGTACTTTTTCAAAAAAACGCAGAATTTACAATTTCTTCATAATATATGAGCTAAGAATGCCAAATTTCCCCGCAATTCGCTCTTGCAATCCCCCGAAAGATGTGCTACAATACCCTTATAACCCAACGGAGGTGCTGATTCGTGTTTCAAACCAAGCGCATGGCAGGCTATCTTTTTGCATTTCTTTCCATTTTGCAGCTGGCGGCATTCTTTCTCTACCGGCAAGCAACGGAATTTTTCGATATTCAATGGCTCGTTTATCTCGTTTATTGGATCCGACTGCTCGCGGAGGCGGTTGTTCCGCTTCTGACGGCGGCGGCAATGCTTCTTCTCTTTTCGGGCGGGCATCAAAGAATTCTTCTCTTCCCGATCCTTCCGATCCTTTCCCGCACGCTTTACTATCTGCCCGACCACTATCTTTACTACATCGAGGATCAGCTTACAACCGCGGAGGCGCTCTCGATGGCGGCGATCGTTTCGCTGATCGAATGCGCTGTGCTTTATGGGCTTACGATCCTGATCTTTCTCATTGCCAAAGCCGTTCTTCTTAAGGCAGACAATGAAAAAAGGAGCGATTTCGGTTTTGAATCCGCTCCGATCTTCTCTCTTGAAAATCCTTTTATAAAATCAATATTCTTCGCATTTTTTGCATACTTTTGTTTGCAAACCGCGATTGAGATCGTTCGAACCGTTTCTTATCTCGTTTCAAACGCGGGCACATATACCACAGAGGAGATCCTCACATTGATCCTCAGCTTCGTTATGCACTTCGTTATTCTTCTGCTTTCGCATCTCTTTGCCGTTTTATATCTGCGCTACGCAAAAAAGCACTATACCGAACGTTACGAGGACTAACGGACACCCTCCAAGGATTCAAACGGCGGCGTGTACGCAAAGGTGGCGCTCTGTGCATCCTGCGTGAAGGCATCGCGGATGCCGATGCGCAAAGCATAGGAAAGAACATCCTCGTATTCCGCCTCGGTGACGCGGCGGTTTAAGGGCGGAGGAAGATCCTCGCGCGGCGTATATTGCCGCATAATACTGTAAAGAACACGATCCCCATAGGTATCCCAAAGATAACGCAGGGTAAGCTTTGCATTGGCAACGGCACCCGGCAAAACGAGAATGCGCACGAGGACACCGCTCGTTAAAATCTTTTCTTCGTTATAGACGGGATTTCCTCTTTGGCGCACCATTTCCGCGATCGCATCCTTTGCGACCTCGGGATAATTTCCTGCGAAGGAATAACGCGCCGCGAGATCACTTCTCAGGTACTTAAAATCGGGCAGATATATGTCTGCGACGCCATCCATCATGGAAAGCGCTTCTCTGCTATCGTATGCGGAGGTATTATAGACGATGGGGACCAGGAGCCCCTGTGATTTTGCCATAAAAAGCGCTTCCCGGATGGAAGGCACATAATGCGTTGGCGTGACGAGGTTGATATTATGCGCACCTTGCGCTTGCAAGGACAGAAAAATCTCCGAAAGGCGAGCGGGCGATACCGATTCTCCAAGACCGCCGTGCGAGATCCTTTCATTCTGGCAGAACACGCATCCGAGCGAGCAACCCGAGAAAAACACCGCGCCCGAGCCGCGACTGCCGCTGATGGGAGGCTCTTCCCAAAAATGACGCGCCGCGCGGGCAAGCGAGAGCTCGCTTCCCTTTTTGCAATATCCTTCGGCACCATCTGCGCGATTTACGCCGCAAGATCGACCGCAAAGCACACATTTTTCATACGGATGCATAGAAAAACCGTCCTTTCTATAATTTTATTGACAATTTGCTATTTTTGTGTTATTATAAATTTATTACGTATATCGGAGGATTTTATGAGCGAAAAAAGAGAAGGCTATATCAGCTGGGATGAATATTTCATGGGCGTTGCGCTCTTGGCATCCAAGCGCTCCAAAGACCCCAACACGCAGGTTGGCGCCTGCATCGTGGATGCGCAAAACCGCATTCTCTCCACCGGATACAACGGATTTCCGCAGGGCTGCTCAGATGACGAATTTCCTTGGGGACGCGAGGGCAAGGAGGAGGAGACGAAATATCCCTTCGTTGTTCACGCAGAGCTGAACGCGATCCTCAACAACCGAGGCAAGAATCTTTTTGGCTCGAAGCTTTACGTTGCGCTCTTCCCCTGCAACGAATGCGCCAAGGCCATCATTCAGGCAGGCGTTAAGGAAGTGATCTATCTTTCAGATAAATATCACGATACCCCCTCCGTTATCGCCTCGCGCAGAATGCTGGAGGCCGCGGGCGTTATCTGCACCTGTTTCAAGCCTACGAAGGGACAGCTTGTTCTTTCCTTTAACGACTAAACCGTATCAAAAGCGGAGCGAAGATATCTCTTTTCGGATATCTTCGCTCTTTTTTTATGCAAGGACAAGCGAAGCAAAATATGCGCGGATCGCCGCTTCATCGGCCGCAAGCGTTCCCTGCACGATGCCGCCGCGACCGCCACCGCGACCGGAAAGCGCTGCATGGATCGGCTTCAGATGCTCCTCCACCGCGCATTTTTCCGCAGACATCACGTAACGAAAAAGATCGCCGCATTTGGAGAGCGCGGCGGTTATACCGCCTACCTTTTCTCTTGCCGCAAGGCAAAGGGCGCGAAGCTCGTCATAGGAGGCATCCTCATCCAAAAACACAGCGAGGCTTCCCTCCGCCCGGGGAATGCTTTCCGCACGTGCGGCGGCAGAACGGAGACGATGACGCTTGAATTCATATTCAAGCTGCGCATTCTGCTCGATCAGCCTTTGCACAGCCTCGGCACTTTCGTGCTGCTTTGCGGAAAGAGCCGCGCCGATGGCGGCGATATTGCGATATTTTTCGCGGTAATCTCGGAGGGCGCGTGCGCCGGCCTGCATCCAGATACGCGTTCCGCCGCGATGCTTTTCAAATTCAAGAATTTTGATAAGACCGATCTCACCCGTATACGCCACGTGAGGCGCACAGCAAGCGCAGGAATCGACATCTCCAATGGTGACGATGCGGACATTTTCTGTCAGATCCAGCTTTGCGCGGTAGGTCATGGAGGCAAGCGCCTCGGGCGCAGGATAGGAGATCAAGGCGGGAATGTTTTTAAAAACAGCCTCGTTTGCAAGATCCTCCACGCGATCGAGCATGGAACGATCCACAACGACGTCAATATCAAGGGTTACGATATCCCCAAGGTGGAAGCCAACGTTTTCCGCACCGTACAGACGATGCAGGATGCCCGAAACGATATGCTCGCCTGTGTGGCACTGCATGCGCTCAAAGCGAAGCGCAAAATCCACCTCACCCGAAACGACGTCACCCACATTCGGCGCACCGCCGAGAAGATGGAAAACACGCCCTTCCCTCTCCTGAACGTCCAGAACCTCGAAGCCGCCGAGCGTTCCGCGATCCGCCCCCTGACCGCCGCCCTCGGGAAAGAAGGCCGTGGCATCCGTTTCCACAAGATAGCCGCCCATGCATTCCGAAACGGAGAGCACGCGCGCTGAGAAAGCACGGAGATAGGCGTTTTTGTTATATAATCTTTCAGTCATTTTCGTAAGCTTCCTTTGCAAAGAGATTCCAAGGGTATTCCGACAGCGGGGGTTTGGCGCTTACGGAGAGTCTTTCTGTGCGCAAAGCCGAGGCGAAGAGCGCGGTTTTGCATCCTTTTTTACGGCTTCCGTATTTTCCGTCACCGAAAAGAGGCATGCGGCGAGAGGCGAATTGCACACGGATCTGATGGAAGCGCCCCGTTAAAAGCGAGACGCGGACGAGCGCACAGCACTCGCCGCCATCCTCGGCGCGCGCAAGCGTTTTGTAAGAAAGAACGCCCTCCTTGGCGCCGCCGTGCGGCCCTTTGGTTATAAACGCCTTGGATGCGGCGCTTTCCTTGCGGATGAAGTCTCGCATTTCGCCCTCGTTCTCGGGAGCGCCCGCACAGACAAGATAATAAATCTTTTCCACGCGGCGATCGGCAAAGGCCGCACTCCATTTTGCGGCGGCTGCCGAGGTTTTGGCAAAAAGAACCGCGCCGCCGACCGTTCGATCCAAGCGATGCACGAGATAGAGGGATTTTAGCCCCCGCTCCTCCTGCAAAAGCGACATAAGATCCCTGTCTCCCGACGGATCGGGCTGAACGGGAACGCCGATCGGCTTTTCCACGCATATAATTTCCTTATCCTCATAAAGCAACTGCAAAAGCGATCGCCTCCCCTTCTGCTTTTTTCTCTTATTGTAGCAGAAAAGGAAGGCGATTGCAAGTTGTTTTATAAATATTTTTAATTTTACGCTCTTACGGCAGACGCTTGGTTTTCACATGGAAGGTTCGACCGCCCGTTAAGGCGATCATTTTGATCGCACCGAGAGAAAAATCATCGGCATACACGGTCAAGGGCTTATTGATACTACCGCGCGCCAAAACCTTCAGATATCCAACGTCCTGCGCGATGAGCTTTTTCTTTTTCAGACGATTGATATCCACTTCCTCGCCTGCCGCAAAGGCGGCCGAAAGCGTATCCACGTTGATCACGCCGTGGCGGCTTCCCTCGGTGTAGATCACGCGCTCCTCTGCCATCACAAGCGCTTCGGCCAGGGCATCCGTGATCAGGGCATCCGCCGTTGCAACGTCAACGGCATCCACGCAGCTGCCTCCTTCCTCGGAGACCTCCGCATCGGCCTCACTTTTTTCATCGGGCAGGGCATCGGCTGCTCGCTCATATACGGGAGGCGGATCTTTTTGCTCGATCCGATAGGCATCCTCCGAGGGAGAAAGGGCGCGCGGCGCCTCCTTCGTGAACAAAGGATAGGTGCAGGCGCTTCCCCGCGCCATAGAGCCTTCGCCCGCCATCGGGCGGACTCTTTTTTTATAAAGCAGGATCAAGCCGAACACGGATAGCACGATGAAAAGGAGCGCCGCGCCGCCGAGAAAAAGCGCGGATTCCGCGGCGGGCGGCAGGCGATAGATGCGCTTGACGATCCCTCCCTCAAAGGTGACCGCGTAATCGGGATTCTCAAAATAATATTCGTAGCCGCCGCGCACTTCCCTTACACCGAAGCCGAGATCATCCCCAGCAAGAGGATTGCCCGCGATCACGCGGTATTCGGGCAGATACATTTCCTCACCAAGATACAGCGAAACACCCTCGATCGCCACGCAAAGCTCCATGGGAAGAACCTCGAAGAAAAGCGTGGTTTCCGACGTTTCCTCTCCCTCGAAGCAATAATTCGCGCCGTCCGAAAGCCGAAGCAGGACGGGATATTTACCCGCATGAAGAACGAGGGGTGGATCAACGAGCGAATAAAGCGAGGACTCCGGCGCAGAGGGGGACAGGAGCGCGCCGCTATACATCGCGGGCGCAAGCGAGGGGATCGGCACGACCCTGCGCGCAACGGTGAGCTTATACGAAAGCTCGCTCGGTCCATCGTAATTTTCACGATCAAAGGACAAAAGCGCCGCGACGGTATGCTCCCCTGCCTTCGTGATATGGTTATTTTTATAGTCGCTGACGATCACGCCCCCCGGCAGACCCGCAAGGGTGATCTCTCTTTCCACTCCGTCATACACCCAGCCCCCCTCGCTCCATCTCACGGACGAAAGATCCAAGGGGATGCGATCGACCGAAACCGCGACTGCAAGGCTTGCGCCGCCGTAGGAAAGAAAGACGTGCGTATCCTTTGCGAGAAGATACTCACCGCCGAGGGGATAAATCACCGAAATTTCCGAGGCAGAAACAGCGCGCACGCTTCCGTCTGCCAACGTTGCCACCAAGGAGATGCCATCCAAAGCAAGGGTTTCAAACGCGAAATAAGAAAGGCGACTCGGAGGCGAAATCATGCGAAGCGCCGAAACGGTTAAAGGCAGGATCTCAAAGCGAACGAGCGCAGAGGAAAGCGGATGCACGCTTTCACTCCCTGCAACCATGGCACGAACGTAATACACGCCGCATTCCGATGGCGGCTCGATCACGCAGAGCCCCTCCGCATCCGAATAATACCGATAGACGACCTCGCCGAATTTTGCGAAGGCCTGCGGCAACGGCAGACCTCCCTCGTAGCACTTAGGAACGGAAAGCGGCGTTGAAAAAACATTTTGCGCACGCTTGATCTCATACGGCAAGCGGAGGCTTGCTCCGTCCGAGGAAATTTCTGCGCCGTCAAGGCTCGGAAAGCAAAGATTCTCCCGATCCTTGAGCGTTAGCTGAACGAAATACTTTCCTGCCTCCAAAGCGCCTGCATTTTCCGAAACGAGATATTCCGCCGTTTCATAAAGCTCCGGATACTGATGGTAGCCCGAATAGGTCAAGGGGGAGATCGGCGAAAGATCCACCTCTTTTTTCTGCATGCAGATCTCCACGGAATCCGTGCGTGTCTCGGATACCTTTCCGTCCTTGGTGAACGTTACCTTGCAGTAATAGATGCCGGAATCCGAAACGGTGCGGATCGGCAGGGCTTCCGAGGCGCACGGAAGCAAAACGCCGTTTTTATACCATGAGAACGAATACTGCCCCTGCGACTCCAGGGGATGCGAAAGCGATGCAAGTCTTACGTATTGCACCTCGCCACTGTAAACAAAACTCTCAGCGCGCAAAACCGCCACCGGCGCAGAGAGTGCGCCGCCTTCCTTCGCGAGCGCAGGGCCGCCCAACAGAAAAAAGATCGCGAAGAGCATAAAGAAAAACAAACGCTCCTTAATTTTCTTTTTTGTCATATGGATTCCTCTTGTTTGAATTTTTTACAATTATACCAAATTCTGGCAGTTTTATCAAGAAAACAAGGGTTAACTTATCGCAGAATTCGTTTTTCTTCGCAGATTCGGAAAAATTCTCCATTTTTCGAAAAAAAGAGATTTGACGGGCGGGAGAATTTGGTGTAGAATATATGCATAAAATATTTATGTGGAGATTTCTTATGAACGAATTCGTTTTACCCATCCGCGTTGACATTCACGACGTGGATTATAATGGCGTTTGCCGCGCATCCTCCCTGCTTCGCTACGTGCAATCTGCGGCGCAGGCACAGCTCAATGCAAACGGCATGTCCTATAACCAGCTGAAATCCGCCAACCGCGCCTTTATCATCAGCCGCTTGCGCATGGAATTTGACGCGCCCGTTTATCCCTACGAGACGCTGGAGGCGATCACCTTTCCCTGCGAGAGCCGAGGATATAGCTTCTTGCGCTGCTATCAGCTGAATCGCGGCGGCATCCCCGTTGGGCGCGCGGTTTCTATCTGGGCGCTGATCGACACGGAGAAGCGCTCACTCGTGCGCGTGAATGACTTTGCGCTGAATCTGCCGCTCCTTCCGCCGCTGGATCTTTCGGTTTCGCACGTCCGTATGCCCGCAGAGATCAGCGAGGTTGGAACCTACACCGTTTCCTACGCGGATACCGACCAGAACCGCCACATGAACAACACGCGCTATGCGGATATGTACGCCACCTTCCTTCCGATGGACGGCAAGCGCATCCGTTCCCTCTCCATCAGCTATCTTGCGGAAGCCCCGATGGGCGAGACACTTCGCGTCTTTCGCGCCTATGAGGACGGCGTTTACTACCTGCGCACCGTTCGCGAGGACGGAAAGACGAACACCGAGGCAGAGATCGTTTTGGCGGAAATATAAATTGCATTTCTTGCTTTTATCTTGCAAACATGCAAAATGAGCGGATCGTTTTGAAAAAAACACGCTTTTTCCTAAAATTACTAAAAATTTTGGCGCCGTTTCTTTGGATTTTACCGAAGATACGGCGCTGTATTTTCTTTAATATTTTTCAAAACCCGTATCAAAAGAGCAATTTTTGCAATCATTCCTCTTTACTTCCAAAATCCGAAGCAAATATCTTTCGCGCTCTTCACGACACGCTGCGGCACATTATGATACAATGTTTTTTACGGTGCAAACAGCGCCGAAGGATTGGAGCATTTTTATGAGACAACAAGCGAAATATTCGGAAATTACCGTGCGCTCGGAGACGATACGCGAAAAGGACTTCGTTTACCGATACGTGCTTTACTACAAGGAGGATCTGCATGCAAGGGGCAAAGCGCCGCTTTATTCGATCCGCGCACAGCTCTCGGAGCAAGGCGGAGAAACCTCCTATGCACAAATTGAGGATGCCTTTGCCGATCCCGGCCATGCGCTGATCTTTTTCGAGCTTTGCAAAACGCACAAGGTGATGCCGGCACATCTATCCGACGTGCTGGAGGATTTTGAACGGTAAAACGCATTCGGATATGCACATTTTCGCATACCGTTTTTTCCTTATATCACAAGGCATCTTGCCACTTTTTTACGCATTTTTTTGTACATTTTTTCAGGCCGCCGAATTTCGGCGGCTTTTTATTTTCAAAAGCTATTGACATTGCAAATCCTTTATGGTAATCTATATAAAACGTGCGCTTGCGCGTATATTTTATAAACTATTATTAAGAAAAAAACGAGGTCTTTTTTATGATCAACATTTTGTATACCTCCGATCACGTGACCGTGGATTACTCCGCGAAGGAGTTGAAGAAATATCTCGACATGGTTACGAAAACGCTCGGCTTTGCCAAGATTAAAAAGGTGGACACGCTTCCCGAAAAGGCGGGCGAGGGAGAGATCCTTCTCGGTCTTCTTTCCGATTTCGGACTTTCTACCGCAGAGGTGGAGGACGATATGCTCGACGATGTGATCGACGTTAAGATCGAGAAGGGATCGGGCTACATTGCCGGCTCAAACGAGAGATCCATCCTCTTTGGCGTTTACGATTACTTTAAGTCTATGGGATGCCTTTGGGTTCGCCCCGGCCCTCAGGGAGAGCACATCGTTTCCTGCGACGTTATGAATCACGACTTCGTTTATCATAAAAAAGCAGACGTTCGCTTCCGCGGCGAATGCTTAGAGGGCTCGCCCAATTACGAGCACATTCGCGCGACCATCGTTTTTGCGCCCAAGGTTCATATGAACCTCTTTATGATGGAGAACATCGTTCCCTACAACTATATGAGCCGCTGGTATCGCCATACCGGCAACCGCTTCCTTCCCAACGAGGACATCGGCTACGACGGATGCAAGGGGCTGATTGAGCTTCTGGAAAAGGATCTCGAAAAAACAGGACTGCAGTTCCACGCGCTCGGCCACGGCTATATCACCGCGCCCTGGGGCGTTTATCACCACATTTCGGGCGAGCCCTATGAAACGCCGAAGGAAATGGACGAGGCAATGGCGCTCGTTAAGGGCAAGAGAGGTCTTTACGCAAGCTCGCCCTTCTTCACGCAGTTCTGCATGGGTGACGAAAGAGTGATGAACATCGAGGTGGAATGGCTCGTTGACTACGCGAAGAAGAAGCCCTACATCGATTTCCTGCACGTTTGGCTCGGCGATGCCGTGAACGGACATTGCGAATGCCCGCTCTGCACGCCGCATCATCCTTCCGATCTCTACGTTAAGATGCTCAACCGCTTAGAGGAAAGACTCACGGAGGAGGGGCTTGACAAGACGAAGATCATCTTCATTTCCTACACCGACACGATGTGGGCACCCGAGCATGAGGTGATCAAGAATCCTAAGAGATTCATCTTCTGCACCGCGATCCACAGCTCCATCAACGTGGACTACGATGCCGCCATCAATATGGAAACGCCCAAGTGGGAAAGAAACAACTTCAAGGGCGTTGACTTCCCGACAAGACACGGTATGATGATCCAGTGGGAAAAGGCCTTCAAGGGCGAGACCTTCGTTTACGGCTATCACAACTACACCGAGCATTTCACCGATCCCGGCTCGATGGACTTCTGCAAATGGTACTATAAGCAGCTGCACCAGGTGGTTGAGGATCTGAAATTCGGCGGAACGATGAGCGACCAGACGCCGAGAACCGCCTTCCCCACCGCTTTGGGTACGATCCTTACGGGAGAGGTGCAGTTTGATATGAATCGCTCCTACGAGGATATCCGAGACACCTACTTCAAGGGCACTTACGGCGAGGACTACAAGACCGTTATCGAATATCTCGAGGGACTGACGAAAATCTTCTCTCCCGACAGTCTGCACCAGGATGCAAGCGCAGACCTCTATGATTACGAGGAGAACCTTGACAAAAAGTATTACAAGAACAATCCTGCCGCCGCAGACAGATTTGCAAAGATCGCGCCTTATATTGATGCTTTCCTTCCCGAGATCAAGAAAAATCTTGCGCTTGAGGATGCCGTTCACGCGCGTTCCTACAAGATCCTTGAATACCACGCAGAGTACTCGAAGCTCCTTGCCGAGGTATTTATCGCAGGCTCTAAGGGCGACAAGGCAGCAGAGCAGGCCGCTTACGATGCGATTATGGATCGTATGAGCCTT
>JAZQWS010000349.1:0-6408 GCA_045632465.1 Eubacteriales bacterium | reverse complement strand
CTCCAATTCTGCTCCTACCATTGACTCACTCAGGTAAAACACCTTGCTGTCGAATCTCAGATATCCCTTGTAATTAACCTTCAAAATGCGGTGTAATCCACTATATTCATAGGGATTTATTACGCTTGGATATTTTCTCTCGCTCGGTATGTAAACGTCCGCAGGACACCGCATATCGATCGCCTCGTGTGGTCTAACCTCGTTGTACTTGGTACGCCATTCTTTGAGGTTCTTATCTGCGTCGGCAAGGTCGAAAAAGGCATTTCTTTTGAGAAGCTCGTTCTTCATTGTACGATGAAACCGTTCTATCTTTCCCTGCGTTTGAGGGTGCAATGGGCGACCGTGGATCGGGAGTATGTCCAGATCCATAAGCCAACGTTCAAAGAGCGTATAACCACCCTTAAAGCCTGCAAATGCACCTCCATTGTCGGATAAAATAGCCTTTGGAAGCCCATATTGCTTAAAAACAGCCTCAAATGATGGTATTATCCCGCCTGCCTTTCCCTTGGCATCTATACACAGACAAAAGCGTGAGCAATCGTCTATGATGTCAAGTGGAAAGCAGCGCGTACCGTCAAGTAAAAGAAAATCCCCTTTGAAATCGGTCTGCCAAAGCTCATTACAGTGTTCTCGTTGAAACCGCAAAAACTCCTTGCGCTTTTGAGATTCCGTTTCACTGATGCAACCATTTCTTTGCAGAATATTGTTTGCAGTGCGAATGCAAGGTAGATCTGTGTAACCATTGTTTTCGAGCACCTTTAAGATCGTTTTTGCGCCCCATTCGGGATTGTCGGCGCGAACGCGTAAAATTGCCTCTTCGATTTCAGCAGGCGTTCTGCCGGGAACGTGAAGCGGAGCGTGACTTCGGTCCGACATGGAGCAAGATTGATTGTTTCTTTCTACCCACTTGTAGCCGGTTGCACGGGTGATTCCGAACTCTCGACAAAGTGAGCTGAAGTTTCGGGAGGTCTTTGCTGCCTCCACAAATTCCTTTCTTAATTCTTCCACAGTTTTGTCCTTCCAAGGCATTCGAACAACCTCCTTTTAGGTCATTTTTCTGCCTTTATTATATCACAAAACTGTATACAATCATCTTGCACTACCTGTATACTATCATACTACACTATACAGAGGACGCCTGTCCCTACAAGGCATAGGGCGGTTTGATTTGCAAAAAAACGGCGTCCTATTTACTTTTTGCCGTTTTTATGGTATAATCTAACCGATCGACAAACTTTAATTTGGCAAAGGAGGCGATTATTATGAAAAAAACAGCAATTTATATGATAACGTTTATTATCATAACCGTTCTGTTAACTTCGTGTACCCTTAACACTTCCTCGCCTCCGTTATCTGTTACAAAAGCTGAAGAAACCAACAAGATCAATGTCGATAGCGGTGGCACAGAAAAAATACTTTCGATGTTTGAAGATGGAAAATGGATAGATGCTACGCCCAATTGTAGATACGATTTCATTTTTGATTACAATGGAGATGTGTATCATTATCATTCTGCATGCGGCACCTTTTACAGCTTGACCGACAAACAGTCTTTGGTGCTTGGTGAAGCCGATCAAACCGAAGCGAATGCCATTTTGCAAGCATTGTTTGATTGACGAATTCCAATTTGATATGCAAAAAGCTCTGCTCAGGCAGGGCTTTTTGTCGTTAACCGGGCGGTTCGATTTGCAAAATATTGACCGAATTATGAGGAAAACGCCTCATCTGCAACTATGTTCCTTCTATATGACACCAAAAAATCAACCTACAGTTTATTTTCTATCATCCAACCGGTGTTTGACAAAACTTCTAACGTGTGGTAAAATTATACGCAGAAAGGGTGGATGAAATATGTTTTGCGATCAACTTAAAAGCATCAGAAAAGCCTCCAAAAAAACGCAAAAGGATTTAGCTGATTATCTCAAAATCAGCGCGCAATCCATTTCAAAATGGGAAAAAGGTGACGCTTCGCCTTCATTGGAATTTCTTCCTCAAATAGCAAAATTCTTCGGTTGCAGCATCAATGCTTTCTTTGCGGAAATCGAAAAAAACACCGACCTTATTCTTAACGATACCAATTCTGCAAAAGAAGTTTTCGATCTGGAAGAAAAGTTAAATGGTGCATTCAGGCATTTTCACTTAAACGCCCAAGTAATCAAAATACATGAGGGCGTACGAATTTTCAGTTGCATCGTTGCGATGCTTGAAGGATGCGGTTTATCGGACATCAAAAAAAGAGCAAATGACATACTCTATCAAATTCATGAGAATAAAGCAATTCTCAATACCAAGGATTACGAGAATAATACATTTGCCATCGAAATACCCAAAAAAAGCTTTGATAGCATCCCTTTGGATGCCGCCTTGAACAGTTCAGAATATTTGAATTCTGATTACAAAATTCCTTTGATCATCGGCTATGACGTTCATGACAATTTAATTATAGATGATTTGACACGGATGCCGCATTTACTACTTGGTGGCACTGCAGGAAGCGGAAAAAGTGCATTCTTAAGAAATCTCATAACATGCATGACTTCGAGACTTTCCCCAAAGCAGTTGCAGTTGATCATATGTGATTTCCGAAAGCTTAAATTCATTGACGAAGAAGGATATCCGCATATTCGCGGAAATGTGATCCGCACTTTCGATGATGCAATCGAACGAATGAAAAATTTGGTTGACATTATGAACGAAAGAATGGCTTTGTTTGCAACAGCCGGTGTTCGAAACCTGGATGATTTTAATCAGCAAGCAAAATCACAGCTCCCACGGCTCGTTTTAATCATTGACGAGTTGGCCGATTTTATCATGCGTTTTTCAGAGACAGAAGATTTAATAATGAAATTAACGTTACACGGAAGAACAGCGGGAATACATTTGATTATCGCATCACGAATCAGTTCCCCGTTCACTCCTATTATAAAAGCCAATATCCCTTCCAGAGCATCTTTGAAAGTTTCGGCACAATCAGATAGCAAGGTTATATTGGAGGAAGCCGGTGCGGAACTTCTTTCCATCAACGGTGACATGATATATAGATCTATCTCCATCCCTCCCGTGCGTTTGCAAGCACCATATATCAGCAAAGAGGCTTCCGTGGATGTATCAATAAAATTTAAGCGAGGTTAAAAAATGGATCTTATTCTTCCTGCTAAAAATTCCCAAGCGCATATTTCCTCTTTTTCCGAGAAAACGCTTGCTTCCATCAACGGATTTTATGTTTATGCTCTTATTGATCCAAGGGATGATAAAGTTTTTTACATTGGAAAGGGCACGGGCAACAGAGTTTTTTCACACGAAATAGAAAGTGAAAAATCAAACAAATCCGAAAAGAAAAAACTGCAAAAAATTCGGGAAATAGAAAAAGACGGTTTCTTTGTAAAAAGGTTGCTCGTTAATTGGGGCTTGAACGAAAACGAGGCTTTTGCCTCCGAAGCCACGCTCATCAACTTATTGAATCACTTTCCTTCCTTTCGACTTACCAACGAAGTGTCGGGACATCACATACATGAAAGCTTAACGGTAGAAGAGTTTGAATTGCAGTATGGCGCTGTTCCTTTGGAAGTCGAAGATATAAAACACAGTATTCTCGTAATCAAAATCAACAAGCTATATCGAAGAGGTATGAGCCAAGCAGAATTATACGATTCCGTGCGAGGTTATTGGGCTGTTTCACTAAAATCCATCCGAGAAAGAAAGGTGGAATATGTTTTCGGCGTATATAACGGATTCATCGTTGCTGTGTATAAACCCGATGAATGGCATTATATTCATGAAAAAATTGATGCTCCCCAAAGTGATCTTTTGAAAGAGGAAGATTACAAACGGCTTAAAAATCGTGTTTATTTTACATGCAAGGACTATAGTGTTCTTGATGAAGATGGGTGTTTTTATCTTAATAAGTCAATAGTAAATTTAAAGGTCAATCAATCTGCTCAAAATCCAATCACTTACTTAGCACCGAAAACAAAATAAAAAATTTCAGCGTTTTTCTGCTCTCCACTCATGAAGGACCGCTCGGGAGGTCGGTCCCTACAGCCGAGGCGGTTCGATTTGCAAAATATTGGCTGTCCTATTTACTTTCGATCCTATATGTGTTATAATTAGGTTACCAAGATTGAGTCGTTTTTTGGGGTATATGATGCGAAGTGTATCAGACAGTTGTCCCAAATTAAAATTTGCGAGGATAATGCATTGAAGAACAAAATGATTTTGATTACCGTTTTCTTGGCGATCGCTTTTTCGATATCCTTGCCCTTTTTTCTTGCTTCAAAAAACGCCGTTGCCGAAGCCTTGACCATTACGATCGGCATTACACTTTATCACTTCGCGATGCGGCTTGCGGTTGGCACGATTGTCAATTTTATCATGAAGAACAAGGCCAATCATGAAAACGCATGGTTTCGCGAAAAAAGCTTTGAAAGCGATCTTTACAAGCGAATTCGCATACAAAAATGGAAAAAACATCTTCCGACATACAGTCCCGATACATTTGATACAAGAAAAAAGACCGCGAAGGAGCTTATCGGCGCGACCTGCCAGGCCGAGGTCGTTCACGAGGTTATTATGGTATTAAGCCTTTTGCCGATCGCTTTTATTCCGCTTTTGGGCGGGGCGGCGGCCATGATCATAACCTCCATTTTTGCGATGGCGATCGATTTCTTATTCGTGCTCCTGCAGCGCTACAACCGACCGAAGCTCGTTCGCATAATGGAACGATTTCCAAGGTTACGGAGCGAATGAATATGCAAAAGTGCTTCCCTGCAGGAGCCAAAGCGCTTTACGCATCAACACTTTTATATTGAAGGAGGCGATCGGGTGCTTTTATATTCCATCATTATGTTTTTGGTGGCCGCGCTGATGGGCGGGATCGGCATTTCGATCTATCTTGGAAAGACCGACTTGATTCACGATTACCATCAGACCAAGGTGACCGACAAGGTCGCATACGGAAGGGCATTTGGAAAGGCGATGCTGGTGATTGCTATGGCGATGCTTTCCAGCGGCATTATCGGGCTTTTCGGGGATTCGGAGAAAATTGCAATGATTTCCGTTGCGGTACTTTTTATCGGCTTGGCGGTCGGAATTGCTTGCATAATTGCGGTGCAGAAAAAATACAACAACGGTATTTTTTGATCTCAAAAAAACGGTTATGACCATGCAAAACGAGAAATCGCCGGAAGAGATCCGAAGGATGCTTGAGGGCGACGGATTGGCAACCGCAAACGGGGCTTTGATCAAGGAATTCCCGCGGCTACGGTTGCGACAACGGGCTATCACGTTTGAAAATGATATGATAAATTTTAAATTGCGGAGGAAAATATCATGGCAAAGGAAAAGAGATTTGAGAAGATTTACTCTCAGGGCGCAGGCTCTGTTGAAATCTGGGTTGACAAGGAAACGGGCGTGAATTATCTATACCATTCCGGCGGCTATGCCGGAGGCTTGACGGTTCTTTTGGACAAGGACGGAAAGCCCGTTGTTACGCCGATCGAAGAATAATCGCGAAAAAAGGAGAGCAACCGTATGAAATGCCCCTTTTGCGACGTGGAGATGCTGCACGGATATTTGAATTGCGGCAATGCCATTTGGAGCGAGCGAAAGCATCGGATCAGCACGCTTCCGGATAGAAAAGAGAGATATACGATGCATTTGGAGGTGCCGACCCTTTCACCGAATCAGGTTGAAAGCGATTGTTGCCCGAAGTGCAAAAGACTGATCATCGACACCTCGGATTATGAAAATAATCTCGGATAATGCATTGAATTTTTGGAGGAAACGGTTTTATGAAACGTTTTTTTTCATGGCTTTTACTTTTTTTCATTCTGCTCGCTTCCCTTTCGTCCTGCGCATTTTTGACAGATACGATGGATGAAGAGGAATCCTTTATAGAGGCTGAGCAGATGCTGCTGGCACTTTCGGAAAAACGCACGGAGGACGCACTTGCCTTGATGCATCCCGATGCGCCTGCCGAAAATTTGGAGCGCTTTATCGTGCAAATGGCGGATTATCTGAATGGGCGAGCAGTTCTCGAGATGCAGGTCAGCGGCGTTAGTATGAATTATTCCGCAGGAACGGACGGAAAGGCAAAGGAAGAGCAAATTTTATACGAGGTAACGCTGGACGATACGTCCTTGATCTACGTGGATACCACCTATCTTATCGAAGAAGATGCGAAGGGATTCACGGCTTTCACGATTATTTTCGGCGTTTGGTGAGAAAATGATGAAAAAAATACGTTTTATCGGAATATTTGCAATTTTTGCCTCGATGCTCCTTTCGCTGATGGGATGCGGAGGCGACGGATACGAGCGCGAGCATTTTTACGGCGTTGTTCGATGGTCGGAGGAATACGAGGATCTGGTGATCTACATCCCCGAGATTGGCGATGCCCGCATTCCCGAG
>JAZQWS010000348.1:0-2331 GCA_045632465.1 Eubacteriales bacterium | reverse complement strand
CTTCAAGGATGATATGTCTTGCGCTATGTTCAGAACCGAGAGCGGCGTGATCGTTCGCTTGATGAGAAACGGTCGTTGCCGTGCCAAGATCGGCCATCATAACTATCGCGTGTTTGGAACTGAGGGCTATATGGAGCGCATCGAGCGCTTTGAAAAGCCCGTCATCCGCTATAATTCCATGAAGGATAATCCCGAATTGCAGGAGATCGGCGGCGAATTTATGCCGCCCGCCTATGCCAATAATCCCGATGCGGAAGGACACGGGGGTATGGATTACGCCATGATGGATAAATTCCTGAAGGCCATCCGTGACGGTGAGAGCGCCCCCATCTCCCTGCGCGAGGGACTTGCCATGACCTTGCCCGGCATTTATGCGGAGGAATCCTCGAAGCGCGGTGGCGAGATCATCACGATGTATTATCCTTGGGATAAGGAATGGAAAACAACATTCGACTGATTTTTCTCTTTTATTACAAGAAAACGTTCCTTTAAGGAACTCAAGCTTTGAAAAATTATATTTTTGAAAAAAGAGTCTATCCGATATGCGGATAGACTCTTTTTTCAATGTTCGGTTTTATCCTTCTGGAATTTTCCCGGTGACGAGCCGTATTTTTCTCTGAAAAGCTTGATGAAATAGCTTGCGTCCTCAAAGCCAACCTCGTAAGCAATCTCGCTGATGGAAAGATCGGTGCTTTGCAAAAGCACCTTGGCATCCAGCAGGCGAAGATCGTTGCAATAGGCGCGGAGCGAAAGCCCCGTGTTTGCCTTGAAAAGATGGCTGATGTGCGATCGGCTTCGCCCGAAATGCGCGGCCAGGGCGTCCAGCGTTACGTGCGCATGATTTTCCGTCAGGTAATTGAGAATGCGCTTGAATTCGTTTTCTCCCTCCTCCGGTTGCGCGTCGATCCATTGCTCGATCATCATGCAAAGCGGGGGAATCAGCGTGTCTGTAAGCTTTTTTGGCGGCTCGGTGCGGTTCAGTGTGTCAAAAAGCGTCGTATCGTGGATGCATCCATCCTCCGCTTTGCCGCGATAGGCGCTAACGGCAATAAAGCCGCGCACGTGCCTTGCCTCCGATTGGATCGGGTAGAGAAGCTCGCGCACGCAGGCGTGGCAGGTGCGGAGGATCGAATCCTTTCCATCCAGCGCGGAGATGATCTGCTTTTGATTTTTCATGCACTGCTTGTGATGCCCCGTTTCCTTCACGTAGCGACAGTAGGGGTGGTTGTGTATCATATGTGGGGAGAGTGCCGCGATCAGGCTCGTTGAAAGATGGGCAAAAGAGCCCTCCGAAAAATGCACCGAGCAGAAAAGGTGGCAGCTTTGCCCGAGATATTCAAAATAAGAATGAATATTAGAGATCAGCTTTTCCATAATTTGCACTTTCTTTATATTTTCTTGCGTATTTTTCATAGAAAATAGAAAAAATATGTAATACAATTATAATAAAGAATATTGCTTTTGTCAATAGGAATTATTGAAAGGAAACGTTTTTATGCTTACAACGAAAAACTTGTGCTGTGACCTTTGCGTGGTTGGCGGCGGTATATCGGGTATGTGCGCGGCGATCGCCGCGGCAAGAGAGGGCGCATCGGTGGTTTTGATGCAGGAGCGTCCCGTCCTCGGCGGAAATGCATCCTCCGAGATGCGCATGTGGATCTGCGGCTCGTTTGGAGAAAATAACCGTGAAACGGGAATCCTTGAGGAGCTTGCGCTGGAAAATATGTATCGCAATCCCTCGAAAAGCTATCCCTTGTGGGATACCGTGCTTTTCGATTTCGTCAAGAGAGAAAAAAATATCACCCTGCTTCTCAATTGCACCTGCATGGATGCCGAGGTGGAGAAGGGAAGCTTTGCCGACGGGCGCGATACGCGCATCAAAAGTGTGAAGGGGTATCAGATGACAACGCAAACCTTCTTTGTCATCGAAGCGAAAAACTTCGCCGATTGCTCGGGCGACAGTATTCTTGCCCCCCTCACGGGCGCGGCCTTCCGCATGGGCAGAGAGGGAAAAAATGAGTTTTCGGAAAACACAAAGACCGAAGCGGGGGACAATATGACGATGGGTATGTCCTGCCTGATCGGTGCAAGAGAAACCGAACGCGCGGTGAAGTTCACGCCCCCTGCCTTTGCCAAGAAGCTGACGGATGCGGATTTTTACGGCCGTGATCCCAATCCTTATGACGATGGGCAGAACTTCTGGTATCTGGAGCTCGGCGGTGACAGAGATTCCATTCACGATACCGAGGAGGTGCGCGACGAGCTGGTCAGCCTCGCACTCGGCACTTGGGATTACGTAAAAAACAGCGGCGCATTTCCCACCGATACCTG
>JAZQWS010000347.1:0-2991 GCA_045632465.1 Eubacteriales bacterium | reverse complement strand
GGCTCGCAGATCTTTGATGCGTCGGTCTATCTTTCCACGCAGAAGATCATGCTCGGCTTCGTTGCGGATATGTATAAGGCGCACGGCTTTATGGCGGAGGAGCTGGATCTCGGCGGCGGCCTTGGCGTTCGCTATACGAAGGATCAGCCCGCCTTGGATATTGAGGCAACGCTGACTGCCGTGGCGGATGCAATGAGAGAAGAAGCCGAGCGGCTTGGCATTCCGATGCCCTTCGTTTCCTTTGAGCCCGGCCGAAGCATCGTTGCGGATGCGGGCATGGCGCTTTATCGCATCGGCAGCCGAAAAAAGATTCCCGGCTACAAGACCTACATTTCGGTGGACGGCGGCATGACGGATAACCCCCGCTTTGCTCTGTATGGAAGCCCCTACACGGTGCTGCCCGTTTCGCCCCATAAGGATGCACAAACGGAGATCTGCTCGGTGGTCGGTCGATGCTGTGAGAGCGGCGACGTTTTGCAGGAGGGCGTTTCTCTCCCTGTGGATCTTGCGCGCGGCGAGCTTCTCGCGATGCTGACAACCGGTGCGTACCAGTATTCCATGGCCTCAAATTACAACCGCATTCCGAGGCCTGCTGTGGTGATGCTGGGAGACGGAGAGTCCTATCTCGCGGTGCGCCGCGAAACCGTGGCGGATATCGTTCGCCTGGACGTTTGATCGCAAAATGCAAAGAATTGTTTTCAAAAACAATGATTTTGCAATGTAAAATGCAAAAATGACCGACAAAAATGTCGGTCATTTTTTCTTAAATATATTGATTTTTCAATTTGTCTATGGTATGATATAAGAAAAGAATTTCAAAAACGCGAGGTGGCATATGAAGCGAGAGGGCATGAAACTTAATATACTTGCGGCGCTGTTTTTAGCGCTTGGGTTCATTCTTCCGATGCTGACGGGGCAGATCCCCGCGATCGGAAAAGCCTTGCTTCCGATGCATATCCCCGTGTTTCTTTGCGCTTTTCTTTGCGGATGGGAAAGAGGTGCGGCCGTGGGCTTTATTTTGCCGCTTTTCCGATCGTTGATCTTTTCTGTTCCCGTGATGTTTCCAACGGCGATTGCGGTTGCCTTTGAAATGGCGACCTACGGTATCGTTGCAGGAATCTTATACGGCCTTTTTAAGAAAAAATCCATCGTTGCGATTTATAGCTCGATGCTGATTGCCATGATCGCGGGGCGCATCCTGCGATGTGCCGCCGAATTCATTTTGCTGGATTTTTTCGGAAGCGGCTTCGTTTTTGCGGCCTTCGTTTCGGGCGTGCTCCTGAATTCGATCCCCGGCATCATTCTCCAGCTTTTCGTTGTTCCCGCAGTGATGCTCGCGCTGAAAAAGGCGAAGCGCTGAAAAAAGACCTTCTCATCCGAAAAAGGACGGGAAGGTCTTTTTTTATATATCAATTCGTAAACTCGTGAGATTTGATGTAATCGATCACGGTTTTGAGGCTCTTGGACATCCATTTGTTTTTGTGGTAGATGAGCTGCTTCCAGATCTCGATCTCCATATCGCAGACGTCGAGATAGCAAAGCTCTCCCGATTCGATCAGCTTTTTCGTAACGAAATCGGGGAGAAAGGAGATCATATCGCTTTTTGCAAGAATGCTCGTGATAATATCCGTGCGTCCGATTTCAAGCACGGGCGTGATCTCGAGCGATTTTTTCGCAAGCTCCTTATCAAAAACGCGGCGGTAGCCCTGGCCGTATTCGGTCAGGATAAAGGGCTCGCCCGCAATGCCCTGCATTTTAAGGCCCTTTTTGCCTGCGAATTTGGATTTTGCGTTGGTCACGAAATGCATAGGGAGGCGCTCCTCCTTGGCGATGATATAGTCCTTGCGGTAGGAATGGCTATCCAGCGTGATGATCGCATCTGCCTCGTTGCGGCTCAGCATATCAAACATGTCTGCGGTGTCTGCCGTTGTGAATTTAATGCAAATGCGGGGGTATTTTTCGTGGAAATCCACGTAGTGTGAATGGAGCATCTCCTCGCAGACCGAATCCGGTGTGACGATGTGGATATGGCTGCTCGGATCCTCTTCCTTGGAGAAGCTTTCCTTGAAATCCTCGGTCAGCGCGCGCACCTGATGCGCATAGGAAACAAGATCGCGCCCGCGCTCGGTCAGCGTAATGGTGTGGTTGATGCGCTCAAAAAGCAGGCAATCCAGCTCGTCCTCCAGCTGCTTGATCTGGAAGGAGATCGTGGACTGCGAATATCCGAGCTGCTCGGCCGCTCTGGTGAAGCTGCCAAGCTCTGCCACGTGAATGAAGGTGATTAAATTCCGAAGCTCCATGGCTTGCACCTCTTTTTTCGCATTTTGTTTTTCGATCGGAAATCGAAAACGTATTGATAAAATAGATCGGATAGGATAAAGCTTGGGGCGAAGATGCGCTGTGCTTTGCATCCTCGCCCTTTTTTATTACTTGTTGTTCATTTTCTCGAGGTCGTTTTTGCGGATCTCAACGCGTCTTACCTTGCCGCTGATGGTCTTGGGAAGCTCGTCAACGAATTCAACGATTCTCGGATACTTATAGGGTGCGGTGTGCGTCTTAACGTATTCCTGAATTTCCTTCTTGAGCTCGTCGGTTCCGTTCTTGCCCTTGACAAGCACGAACGTTGCCTTAACGATCTGGCCGCGCACCTCGTCGGGTGCGGCGGACACGCCGCATTCGAGCACGTAGGGCAGCTCCATAATGACGCTCTCGATCTCGAACGGACCGATGCGGTAGCCGGAGGACTTGATGACGTCATCCACACGACCGACGTACCAGTAGAAGGCGTCCTCGTCCATCCACGCGGTATCGCCCGTGTGGTAGAAGCCGTCGTGCCATACCTCGGCGGTCTTTTCGGGAGAATTGTAGTAGCCGGTGAACAGACCGCAGGGTGCGCCGTTCTTGACGTTGACCACGATCTCACCGGTCTCACCGGTGGGAACAGGATTGCCGTCAGCATCCACGATGGATACGTCGTAGATGGGAGCAGGC
>JAZQWS010000346.1:0-2531 GCA_045632465.1 Eubacteriales bacterium | reverse complement strand
ACGAGGATGGAAAGGTATTCATCTACTACGCATCAAGCGACACCCGCATGCACGTTGCAACATCAACAGTTGACCGTCTCGTTGACTACTGTATGAACACAGAGCCAGACGCACTCACAACAGGCGAAAGCGTTAAGCGTCCCAACAGACTCATGGACATGAACTTGAAGTAAGTCGACACGAGCAATAGAAAAGCCTCCGTTACTTCCGTATCGGTGGCTTTTCTATTTTGCAGCTTTGAGCTGATTATTTGTCGTTCTTGATATATTTGAGAAGAAGCAGATGCGCTACCGCGGCCAGGTGAACGAATCCGCCACCAGCCAGCGCGCCATGCTCGAAACCATCGACTTCGGCCCGAAGGTGGGACAGAACTGCTACATGATCCAGTTCCTCGTTCCCACGGAATACTACAACCAATACTACGGATATTTTTATAACAAAACCCGAAATCCCGCGCGTCTCACGGAAGCAAACGTTTTGCAGTATAAGCGCGTTTGCGAGGCGGAAATTGCAAAGAGAGGTTTACAATTTCACGATGCGGGACACGGATTCACCATCGAGCCCTTCGGCATCTCTTCTGTTGAATTTGATGCCAAGCCCGAATCCGCTTATCCGAAGGAAGCCATCGAAAATCTGGCGCTCGTGGACGGCAAGCGCGGCTTTTTCAAGCCCGCGAATATGAAAAACGCGCCCCACGGCTACCCGATCTACACAAACTTCTGTATGTCGGACAAAAAAGCACGCAAGACCGTTGTGGACTACGTGATCGACTACGCGCGCCGCGGCACAAACGTGGATTTTCTGCACCTTTGGCTGGCCGATGGACGCAACAACCATTGCGAATGCGAGGAATGCAAGAAAAAGAGCGCATCCGATTGGTACATCGATTGGCTCAACGACGTGGATGCCGAAATGACACGTCTCGGACTTCCCACGCGCATTGTTTTCATCGCCTATTCCGATCTGATCTATCCCGCCGAAACCGAGCGGCTCAATAACCCCGACCGCTTTACCTTTATGCTCGCGCCGATCACGCGCTCCTATACGACAACACTCCCCTTCCCCGTGGAGGAAGCAAAAACAGACACCTACGTGCGCAATAAAACCGTTGCGCCGAAATCACTTTCCGAATTTTTGGCTTACGGACGGAATTGGCGCAAGAGCTTTAGCGGCGATGCCTTTGTTTTCGAATATTATTTCTGGATGCCGCAATACCACGATCCCTCCTCGCTTTCCATTTCCAAGCGCATTTTAGAGGACACTCTGCTCTACGAGGCAGAGGGATATGAAGGCATTTTGGAGGACGGAAGCCAGCGCTCCTATTTCCCCACAGGCTTCCCCTTCTACCTCTATTCCCGCATTCTTTACGATACCTCTCTGACCTACGAAGAGATCAAGGAGGAATATTTCTCTGCCGCCTTCGGTGAGGATTGGCGCGAGTTCTACGATTATCTTGCGGGCGTGGAGCACGTTCTTGATCAAAGATATCTCGCGGGCGAGCTTTCCTCCGATGCAAATATCGGAAAATACTATAACCCCGCCTTCGGAGAAAAGCTTTCCGCGCTGGATGCCGTTCTTGCGAAGGGCAAGGCCGCCGTGGAGGCGCATTACAATATGCCCGACCGCGCGCAGACCGTTTCGGTGCGCCTCATCGAAAAGCACATCGAATTCTGTCGCCTTCTTTGCGATGCGCTGAAATTCAAATGCATCGGAAAGGATAAGGAGGCAAAGGACGCCTTCAAGATTCTTTGGGACACCTTCAGCCGCTACGAGTACGAGATCGAGGCAAATTACGACCATTCTCTGCTCGTTGCAACGATGAACGTGATCTTCAACAGCGTTTCCAACGTTCCCGCATCCGAAGAGCCGATATTGAACTTGGATTTGCACTAAATAAACCGAAAATCCTTTTATAAAAATAGATTCTTTTTTATGGATTTTCGCGCGTTTTTTATTAAGTTTCTTGACTTTTGCTTTTTTGCTATGCTATACTGTTGCCGATTGATAAAAGAAAGGATTTTCGAAAATGCTGAAAATTTTTAAAATCGATGCAAGCCCCGTGATCGACTTTGCCGCGGAGGAGCTCAAAAAGTATCTGCGCATGATGATGCCGATGGACGGCGAGATCACCATTGAATATAAGCCCGATGCCAAGGACGGCTTCCGCCTGGGGCTTATGCAGACCTTCGGACTTGACGTATCGGATGCCGAAGTAACCGAGCTTGACGATATTCTCTATATGGACACCACCGAGGAGGGCGGTATCATCGCGGGCGACAATGCTCGCTCGGTTCTCCTTGCGGTTTATGAATACTTAAGACAAAACGGCTGCCGCTTCCTCTTTCCCGGCGTGGATGGCGAGCTGATCCCCATCAAAAAGATCGCGCCCGTGAAGTATCGCTTCAAGCCCTCCATGCGCTATCGCGGCCAGGTGAACGAATCCGCCACCAGCCAGCGCGCTATGCTTGAAACCATCGACTTCGGCCCGAAGGTGGGACAGAACTGCTACATGATCCAGTTCTTTGTTCCGA
>JAZQWS010000345.1:0-7093 GCA_045632465.1 Eubacteriales bacterium | reverse complement strand
AAAGCAGCTTTCGCGCATCTTTTATAGGGAAGAGAATTGCACCGTGGCGGAATATATCCGCGCGGAAAGATTAAAGCATATAAAAACCTTGCTCGCAAGCGGCTATTCGGTTCGGCAGATCAGCGAAATGATGAATTTTTCGAGCGAGTATTATCTGAATTCGTTTTTCAAAAAGCTCGTGGGAATAGCGCCCGGCGCATACAGAACGAAAAACAAAAAAGAACGGGACTGACCTTTTGCGTCAGCCCCGTTCTTTTTTGAAAAAACGAAAAAATTATATTTTTCTATTGTAAAATGTCGGATAATATTTGTTTTGTACCGTAACGATCCCGATTACGCCTCGGGATTTGCAGAGATATGCTTGAGGTATGCGTTGATAAATCCGTCGATATCGCCGTCCATAACCGCGTCGATATTTCCGTTTTCAAAGCCCGTTCTCGTATCCTTTGCCAGCGTGTAGGGCATGAATACGTAGCTGCGGATCTGGCTGCCCCACTCAATGTTCACCTTGTTGCCCTGGATGTCCTCAATGCGCTCGAGCTTTTCGCGGAGCTTGATCTCCATCAGCTTGGCCTTCAGCATCTTCATTGCCGTCTCCTTGTTCTGGAGCTGGCTTCTCTCGGTCTGGCAGCCAACAACGATGCCCGTGGGCTTATGCAGAATGCGGATGGCCGAGTCGGTCTTGTTGATGTGCTGTCCGCCCGCGCCGCTGGAGCGGTGCGCCGTTACCTCAATGTCCTCCTCGCGGATCACGATGTTGTCATCGTCGTTGAATTCGGGCATAACCTCAACGGAGGCAAACGAGGTGTGTCTTCTTCCCGAGGAATCAAAGGGGGAAACGCGAACCAAACGGTGCACGCCGTTTTCGCTCTTCAGATAGCCGTAAGCGTTGATGCCCTCCACCATGATGGTGGCAGATTTAAGTCCGGCCTCGTCGCCGTCCAGCCAGTCAACGAGCTTCACGTTGAAGCCGCTCTTCTCGCCCCATCTCACGTACATGCGGTAAAGCATCGAGGCCCAGTCCTGTGCCTCCGTGCCGCCTGCACCGGGATGGAAGGAAACGATAGCGTTGTTTTTATCGTAAGGGCCGCAAAGAAGCACTTCAATGCGCTTCTTCTCCGCCTCGGTCTCGATAAATTCGGTCTCGGCGAGAACCTCGTCCACGGAGCTTTCGTCATTTTCCTCGATGGCCATCTCGCAGAGCGTCAGCGTGTCCTCCAGTCTTTGGATCAGCTCCTCATAGCTCTCCACCTTGTCCTTCAGCTGCTTGATCTCCTGGAGCTTCTTGGAGGATTTTTCCGCATCGTTCCAGAAGGTTTCAACCATCGTTTCTCTTTCAAGCTCGGCCGCTCTCTCCTTAGCCTCCTCGATGCGAAGCTGATTTCCAAGCTCCTGCACGATCTCTTCCATATCTAAAAGTCGTCTTTTTGCATCGTCAAGTGCAATGATCATAAATATCTCCTTCTCTTTTCTCTCTGTTCGTTTGCATGGCCATTCGTGGGCGATTCGGCGCATTTTTGCCTCCGCCGCGTGCCGTGCATATTTTACCAATCATAAAGTATAGCATATTTTTTTAAAAAAGTAAATAGTTTTTATAAAAAGTCAGAAAATATCTTGACACAGCTTTTCGATTTGTGGTACAATAAACCGAAGAAAAGCAAAAAAGAAAGGAAATGAAAATGAAAGTAACGAAGGATACCTTGATTGGCGACGTTCTGGATTTCAACGTAGAGACCGCAAAGTTTTTCTTTGAGATCGGAATGCATTGCCTTGGCTGCCCCCATTCGAGAGGCGAATCCATCGCAGATGCTTGCCAGGTGCATGGCACGGATGCCGATGCTCTTGTAGCAAAGCTGAATGCTTTTTTGGGTGAATAAATGAAAAAGCCCGCCTTGGATGCCCGCTTGCGGGCGGCGGCGGCGTATGTGAGGCAGAATGCCGTGTTTGCCGACGTTGGAACGGATCACGGCTATCTGCCTCTTTTTCTTCTCTCGGAGAAGAGGATCGCGCGCGCCGTTTTAACGGATATCAACGAGGGGCCGCTCGCAAAAGCGAAGGAAAACGCCGCCTCGTCCCCCTATCTTTCATTCATGTCTTTTCATTTGACAAACGGTCTTGAGGGGCTTTCCGAAGAGGGAATAACCGACGTTGCCGTTTGCGGCATGGGCGGCGAGCTGATCGCCGATATCCTTTCCCGTGCGCCGTTTGTGAAGGATAAAGGCGTTCGTCTCATCCTCCAGCCCATGTCCCGCGCGGCCGAGCTTCGCTCGTATCTTGCGGCCGAGGGCTTTAAGATTGAGAGCGAAACCTTTGTGTGCGCCGCCGGCAAGTCCTACGTTTGCATTTCAGCCTCCTTTAGCGGTGCGCCCTATGTGCTTTCTCCCTTTGAGGAGAATTTCGGTCCTTATCCCGATGCAAAAAGCGAAGCCTTTCTTGCTTATCTTTCCGAAAAGGAAAACGCGCTTCTTCATGCCGCGCGCGGCATTGAGCAGGGCGGGGGGGATTCCTCCGCGCATCGCGCGCTTCTCTCGGATATCGAAAACTTCAAAATCACAACCGAATTGGAGAAAAAATAATGACGGTACGTGAGCTCTATAAAAAACTCGTCTCTCGCCTGCCGGATTCTCTGGCAGAGGAATGGGATAACGATGGGCTGATGGTTTGCCCGGACGCCGATGCGCCTGTGCGCCGTGTGCTTCTCGCCCTGGACGTAACCGAAACGGTCGTGGACTTTGCGATCGAAAACCGCTTTGATCTGATCTTAACCCATCATCCCCTCATCTTCCGTCCGCTCGCCTCGCTCACGGAGGATGCGCCTGTTGGCCGCAAGGTGATCAAGCTGATCCGAAGCGGCATCGCTGTGATCTCCTTCCATACCCGCGCCGACCGCGTGGACGGCGGTGTAAACGACGTGCTTGCCGATCTTTTGGAGCTTGCGGAGGTTGAGCCTCTCGGCGAGGACAGTATGGGGCGCGTTGGCTATCTTGAAGAGCCAATCACGCTTGAGGCCTTTGCCGCGCGTGTTAAGGAGCAGCTTGGCGCTCCGATCCTGAGCGTGGCAGACGGTGGCAATCTCGTCCATAAGGTGGCCGTTCTCGGTGGAGAAGGGAAGGATTATCTGAAGGCGGCGCTTGCCTCCGAGGCAGATACCTATCTTTCGGGCAACCTCGGCTACCACACGATGGAGGATGCACCTGAGCTCGGTATCAATCTCATCGAGGGTGGGCATTATTATACGGAGCAGGCCGTTCTCACCTTTTTTGAGGAGCTTCTCTCCTTGATCGATCCCGCCATTGTGTGCCATTCCATTGCCTCCAATAACGCAAGATGGATGTAAAGCGTGTTATAGGAAGATCCTCGCTTTGCCTTCTCGGTAGTGCCATCCTCGCCTTCGGGCTTTGCCACGTGCATGCCGTCTCGGCGGTTACGGAGGGGGGCGTTTTAGGGCTAACGCTTTGGCTTTATCAAACCTTCGGGATATCGCCCGCCGTGTCAGGTCTTGTTCTGAATGCGGCCTGCTACCTCCTGGGGCTTTCTGTGCTCGGTCTGTCCTTTGTCGGTTATTCGGCCGTGGCCGGCGGCGGATTTTCGTTCTTCTATTTTCTCTTTGATCTTCTCCCCAAATTTCTGTCGCCTCTTGCCGAGCGTCCCATGCTCGCCGCCCTCCTCGGCGCGATGTTTGTCGGTGTCGGCGTTGGACTTTGCGTGCTTGCAGGCGGTGCCCCGAGTGGTGACGATGCGCTCGCCATGAGCCTCTCCTCGCTCACGAAAAAGGATATCCGCATCTTTTATCTTATCTCGGATCTTTCGGTTTTGCTCCTCTCCTTAACTTATATTTCCCTCGAAAGAATCTTCTATTCTCTTGTAACGGTTTTGCTCTCCGGGCAGATCATAGGATGGATGCAAAGAATCGGAAAAATGAAATTTCGCAAACAATAATTTACATAAAAAGGTATTGATTCATGAAAATTAGTTCAAATGCAAGAAAAGCTATCTATCTCGGAACGCTTTGCTCTCTTGCGTATTTTTCGGTTTATATAGCAAGAAACGCCTTGAGCGCGGCAACGCCGCAGATGCTCGCCGCAGGATACACGGAGAGCTATATTGGAAGCGTTTCCTCGCTCTTCTTCGTGTTTTATGCGATCGGCCAGCTGATCAACGGCTGGATCGGTGACCATATCAAGGCAAAATGGATGATCAGCGGCGGATTGATCTTTGCCGCGATCTCAAATGCTTCCTTCCCGTATCTCGGAGAGTACCCAACTCTCGCCATGCTCATCTTCTCGCTCTCGGGCTTCTTCCTCTCCATGATCTATGGCCCGATGACGAAGGTTGTCTCCGAAAACACCGAGCCGTTGCATGCCGTGCGTTGCAGCCTCGGCTATACCTTCGCCGCCTTCTTCGGCTCTCCCGCCGCAGGCATCATTGCCTCGCTCTTCATCTGGCAAAGCGTATTCACGCTCAGCTCGGCCTCCATGCTGATCATGGCCGCCGCCGTGATCCTTTGCTTCTTCATTTTTGAGCGCCGCGGTCTTGTCAAGTATGGGCAGTATAAGCCGCAGGAGAAGGGCGCAAAGAACATTAAAATGCTTTTCAAGCTTCAGATCGTCAAGTTTTCCTTTGTCGCGATCTTAACGGGCATCGTGCGAACCTCGGTCGTGTTCTGGCTTCCCACCTATATCGCGCAGTATCTCTCCTTCACCGAAACGCAGGC
This sequence comes from Eubacteriales bacterium, assembly GCA_045632465.1. Lineage (GTDB taxonomy): Bacteria > Bacillota > Clostridia > Oscillospirales > CAG-272 > UBA1740. The sequence goes on along the minus strand of JAZQWS010000345.1, from coordinate 2,379 downwards.
AACCGCGATCTTCACGGTTTGCACCCTCGTCATCTCCTTCACGGCCTTTATCGCTGTGTTCATCTATGACGTGTTCGGAAGAAATATGCAGAAAACGTTGCTTCTGATGTTCGTCGTTTCTGCGGTAACCCTGCTTCTCACGTATTTTGTGCATCAGCCGATTTTGAATATCATCTTCCTTGTTCTCGCGATTATGGGCGCAAACGGCGCGTCCACGATGATCTGGAGCTGCTATTGCCCCAGCCTTCGTGATACGGGCATGGTATCCTCCGTCACGGGCTTCCTGGATTTCCTCAGTTATATGGCCGCCGCAATTGCGAATATCGTTTTTGCAAATGCCGTAACCGCCATCGGCTGGGGCAACCTCATTCTCGTTTGGTTTGGCCTCGTATCCCTCGGCATTATCGTTGCCTGGCCGTTCAAAAAGAAAAACAACGCAGTATAAATATGTACAAGGGCTGCTCCGAAAAGGGGCAGCCCTTAAAAAATTCAAATCTGCGCCATCACCCGCTTCAGCCGCTCCTGCGTTGCCTCTGTGGGAAGCGAGAGGGGAAGCCTGACCTCCGCCGAGCAGAGCCCTGCAAGTGAGAGTGCATATTTGAGCGGCACGGGATTCGTCTCAAGAAAGAGTGCGTCAATGAGGGGGAGGAGTGCCTTTTGCTCCGCGAGCGCCACCCAACGCTTGCCAACGGTGAATTGCGTGAATATAGAAGTAAAGCGCTTCGGCACGAGATTGGAGGCAACGGAGATCACGCCTCTGCCGCCGAGCGAAAGAACGGTGTAAAATTGGCTGTCGTTTCCTGCGTAGAGCGCAAGATCCTCCATTGCCGCCAGCGCAACGAGCCTTTCCGCTGAGTCCGAGGCCTCCTTGATTCCGGCGATCCTGTCGCACCTTGAAAGCACCTCGATTTGCTCTAAAGAGAGATTCACGCCCGTCCGCCCCGGAACGTTATAAAGAATGATCGGTAGCTCTGATTTATCTGCAATTTGTAAATAGTGATTTACAATTCCGTCTTTTGTTCCTTTGTTGTAATAAGGCGTAACCACCAAAATTCCGTCGCATCCGATGCGCTTCGCCATCTGCGCATGCGCGATGGCCTTCTTCGTATCGTTCGTTCCCGCCCCAAAAACAAGGCGGCATCTTCCCGCAATATGCGTGGCGCATGCGGCGTAAAGCCGCTCTCTTTCCTCGTCATCCAGCGTTGCGGCCTCGCCCGTGGTTCCGCCGATTACCAAGGCCTGCACACCCGCAGTGATTTGCAGATCTATCATATGAAAAAGGGCGGGATAATCGATCTCGTTTTGCAGAAAAGGGGTTGCGAGCGCCGTACCCACACCCTCGAAAATAACCCTTTTTTTCATTTTGTCAAAAGTCCTTGCAAAACTGTGAGAATTCGTGTATAATAAATACACACTATTATTTTATGATAAAAGAAGCGCGCGCGTCCGTGCATTCTTTGAGAAAGGCCAAAAATGGAGCAAGCCACCAAGAAGATAACAAACGATCGCCCCACAACGGAGCTTTCCACCCATGATTTTTATTACGATCTGCCGGAAGAGCTGATCGCGCAAACCCCCGCCGAAAAGCGCGATGAATGCCGCCTTCTCGTTATGGATCGCAAGGCGGGAACGCGCGAGCATAAGATTTTTCGCGACATTTTAGATTATATTCGCCCCGAGGATATGCTGGTGGTAAATGCCTCGAAGGTTATCCCCGCGCGCCTTCTCGGCGAAACGAAAAATGGCGGTGCAATGGAGCTTTTGCTTCTCCGCATGCAGGAGGACGGTAGCTTTGAAACCCTCGTCCGCCCCGGAAAAAAAGCCAAGATCGGCGCATCCTTTACCTTTGGCGGAATACTGACCGCCACCGTAACCGAGATCGTGGACGGCGGTAACCGCATCGTCACCTTCGATTACGATAAGGAAAAATACACGAGTATTTACGAGGTTTTGGACGTTGTCGGCCAAATGCCCCTTCCGCCTTATATCACCGAAAAGCTGAAAAACAAGAGCGATTATCAAACCGTTTATGCAAAAACCGAAGGCTCTGCCGCCGCTCCCACGGCAGGTCTGCATTTCACAAAGGAATTGCTTTCCGCCTTGAAAGAAAAAGGTGTTGGCTATGGAGAGGTAACGCTTCACGTTGGCCTCGGCACCTTCCGCCCTGTCAAGGTGGAGCGCATTGAGGAGCATTTGATGCACGCCGAGTATTTCGTAATCACCAAGGAGGTGGCAGATGAGATCAACCGCCGCCGCGCAAATGGCGGCCGCATCATCGCCGTGGGAACAACCTCTTGCCGCGTTCTGGAAAGCGCCTCGGATGCGGATGGCATCCTCCATCCCATGACGGCGGAAACCTCCATCTTCATCTATCCCGGC
>JAZQWS010000344.1:0-43443 GCA_045632465.1 Eubacteriales bacterium | reverse complement strand
TTTTATTTAGTTTTCAGGTGTCAAGTCAAGCATCATATCGATTGCTTTCATAACGCCCAGCTTGCCGTATTCGTAGGTCAGGCCGCCCTGCATATATGCGGTATAAGGCTCGACGATTGGGCCGTCGCAGGAAAGCTCGTTGGTCGCGCCGGTGATGAATGTACCTGCCGCCATAATCTCGGGGTGAGGATAACCCGGCATATCTCCCGGCTCGGGAATGCAATAGGCCTCTACGGGCGAACCCATCTGAATGCCCTTGCAGAACTTGATCAGCTTGTCTGCCGAGTGAAGATTCACGGTCTGCACGATGTCGGTTCTCTTTTCGTCATACTTGGGGTCAACCTCGTCAAAGCCTGCAAGCTCCAGCATTCTCGCCGCAAATACCATGGATTTCATGGTAGAAGCCACGCATGCGGGCGCCATGAAGAAGCCTTTATAGAAGGAAGCCAGCTGGTTGAAGTTTGCGCCGAGGTCCTTGCCGATGCAGGGGGCGGTGAGACGCTCTGCAATGTCCTCAATAACAGCCTTTGTACCAACGCAGTACGCGCCCGAAACGGCAAAGCCCGCGCCGAGATTCTTCATCATTGAGCCAACGAAAACGTCTGCTCCCACCTCGGTGGGCTCGCGATCCTCGCAGAACTCGCCGTAGCAGTTATCCACCATAACGATCGTTTCGGGGCTGACGCGCTTGATCAAGGCGATCACGCGCTCGATCTTATCCATCGTTAAGCTCTTGCGCTGAGCATAGCCGCGGCTACGCTGAATGGCGGCCACGCGCACATAGCTCTCGGAAAGGCGCTTCTCGATCGCATCGTAATCAAAATCATTTTCAACGAGATCGATCTCCTCGTAAAGAACGCCGCACTTGATCAAGGAATTGCGGCTCTCCCCTGCCGTTCCGATGACGGAGCGCAGGGTATCATAGGGCTCGCCCGAGATATAGAGAAGCGTTTCGCCATGCTTGAGAAGTCCGCCAAGCGTTACGGCGAGCGCGTGCGTTCCGCTCATCAGCTGAGGGCGCACCAGCGCATCCTCTGCGCCGAATACACGCGCATAAAGCTCCTCGAGCTTATCTCTTCCGTCATCCGTATAACCATAGCCCGTTACCTCCAGAAAATCCGTGGTGGAAACGCGGCAATCGCGGAAAGCGGCGAGCACCTTTGCGGAGCATTTCATGCAATTCGCCTCAAGTTTTGCAAACACTTCTTTACAATCAAGCTCCGCTTGCGCGGCAAGCTCGATCACTTTTTCGCTAAAATTATGTCCTGTATACATCTTGATTCCTCACATTTTCTCTAAAACGGAAGCCAGCGCGCCAAGATCGGAGATCTCCACGTCGGGGCAAATATTTTCGGGATGGGCAAGCCCCTTGGGGTTAAACCAAACGGTTTTTATGCCCGCGTCAAGACCGCCCTTGATATCCGACGTCAGACTATCGCCGACGATCACAGCCTCCTCACGGCTAAATCCCTCGATCCTTGCAAAGCAAGCCTCAAAATACGCGACAGAGGGCTTATTATATCCAACCTCCTCGGAAACGAAGCGCTCCTTGAAATACTTCCCGATTCCCGCGGAAGCCACGCGCCCTGCCTGCACGGCAGCGATGCCGTTGGTCGCAAGATAAAGCGCAAATTTTCCGAAAAGAGACTCTAACATCGCCTCCGCACCGGGCAGGAAATAATGCCCCTGCGAAAGGAAGTTTTCATACACGGCAGGCGCAAGCTCGGCATTTGCCGCGCCGATCTGCTCAAAAAAGCGCGCAAAGCGCAAAAGACGAAGCTCGGCTCTCGTGATCTCCCCGCGCTCCAAGGCCTCCCAGCATCCCTTGTTGATGCGGCTGTAAAGCGCCTTATTCTCCTCTGTTACGGGGATCGAGAAATGGCGAAGCGTTTTCTCCAAAGCCACCGCCTCGGCCTTGTGAAAATCCAAAATCGTATCGTCCAAATCCAAAAATACGTGCTTGATCATACTTTTTTCCTTTTCGTTTTACACAAATCAGAGGCCGCGCAGGCAATCTGCATCAGCCTCCGAATCTATTCCTTTAGTACCGTCTGCCCGGTGCAGAAAATTTCGGATGAGACGCTTTCTTTTTCTCCGAAGCGGTATACGAATACCGCGAGGGGGGAAATCGGGCAATATCGCCAAATTTTCAAGCCGCACCCTTACCTAAGCACCGTCTGCGCGGCGAAGAAAATTTTGGATGATAAGGCTTGATTTTCGCAGAAGGCGTACAAGAGTACGTCGATGCGGAAAGCAAGCCTTTGCGCCAAAATTTTCAAGCCGCACCCTATATTTCGGCTTCGCGATTTTCCAAAGCCGCCAACGCTACACGGAAAGCCTTCGCCGCCGTCATGCGCTCATCCTCGTTTTCGGATCTGAGAAGGGGGAGAAGCTTGCGATAAACCTCGCCTGCCGCATTCATATCGCGCTCAAAATGCTCCGCGCCGAAAAGAGGCATGGTTTTATCCACAAGATCGAAATAATAAAGACCAAAGGCATCGCACTCCAGATTTTTCGGAACGAGGAAGCGCGGATCGATCTCGCCGACCAACTGCACGCGCAGGGCGGTTTCCATACCGTACTTCTTCTCGCTGATCACCTTGGTGATGCGGTTAATGATCTCGCTACCGGTGTTTACCCCGGTGATATCGATCGTTTCATTCACAAAGCGGAGGCGACCAAAGGAGAGCTTCTTCACATCGATGGAAAGCTCGCCGTCCTGATAATCCACAACGATGAGATTTGCGCCGCCGATGCCTGTGTTTTCAAAGCCCGTGCATTCGAGAGAGCCGCAATAGCTGTAAATCACGCTATCGCCGATCTTCATAAAATCGCCCGCCTCATGGCGAGAGCCAAGCGCACAATAATCCGCGCCGAACTTTTTCAGCTCGTTTTCGGAAAGGGGGCAAAGATCCGAATCAATGCTTCCGCCGAGGTCACCGTATCCGCAAACGAGGTTGATTCTCGAGGCATCATCCACCGTTTTTTCATAGAGCGGACTTTCGTTCATCTTCTCGCCCATGAAGGCCCAGCCGTACACCGTTACGTTAAACTGCTCGAAATCGAAGCGAGAGAGCGTGTCCTTCGAGAAAACATATACGTTGGAGGGAAGGCGACCCGACGTATAGATCGGGTTATTTTCATAATAATCCGATCGGCCGGGGGAGATGATAAACACCGTTTCCGAGCAATTGCGGAATTCGCGAATCAAAACCTCCGCCGTGGTATTGGTGGCGTACTGATTATCAAAAAGATCGCCGCTGATCAGCACAACGTTGACACCGCGATCTCTGACGTACTGCATCATGCGCATGAAGGAGGAGCGCAGCTCTCTGCGCCTCTCGTCACACTTCTCCGCCGTTAATCCCACCGTGGGCGTGTCCAGATGAATATCCGAGCAATGCAGAAACCGCAAATGCGTGTTTTTACTGTTTTCGGCCATAGATCTACCCGTCCTTTTCTCCCGCGCTTTGTCGGGAATTTCTTTCTTTATCTTATAGTATAGCATTTCCGATCGCCTTTTGCAATAATTTTAGCAAAAAAACTTACAAAATGTCTTGCAAGAGGCAAAAAATTATGCTAAAATAGTGTTATAAAAAACAAGGCAGAATTTTGGAGGTAGAGAAATGCTGAATTTGGCTTGCAGAAACACGGCAAAGCTTGTGCGCGCGAGGGTGGATAGCGAAAACGTTCGCCTTGGCAGACTTTTTACGAAAAAGGACACGGCGCGCGTGATGGCTTCCATGTTTTCTTTGCATACGGAGAAAAACGCTTGCACGATCCTGGATCCCGGTGCGGGCACGGGTATTCTTTCGGCCGCGCTGGTGGAGCGCATTTGCAAGGAAGCTCCCAGATGCAAGCAGATCTTTCTCACCTGCTACGAAAACGACGAGACCTTCCTTCCCATGTTGAAGGATAACCTCGAGAGAATCCGCAAGAAGTGCCGCCATGACTATGACGTGCATCTTTTCATCACCGTTTACGAAGAGAATTATATCACCGAATCCAAGGAGCACTACACGATGCATTTTTTCAAGCGCGTGGAGGACACCTTTGATTATATCATCTGCAATCCCCCCAAGGAGCTTTACGCAAAGGGATCGGAGGAGGCGAAGGCCATCGGCGGCATCAGCACCGTGAAGGCGCACAGCGCGCTCCTCTTTGCCGAAACGGCGAAAAGACACCTTGAGGAGGACGGCCAGCTCGTTATCATGATGCCGACCACCATTGCATCCGCCACCGAGCAGAAGCCCTTCCGCCTCTCGCTTTTCGGAGAAATGCCGCTCCAATCGGTGCATCTCTTTATAGGAAAACAGAAAAACGAGCGCCGCGCCGTTCCGCTCAAGAAGGAATGCATTCTCGCGATGCGCAAGGGCGATGCGCCCGAAAACGTGCAGATCTATACCTCGACCGACCACGGCGCGAAAACCAACGCGCTTCCTCTTCTTTCTTACGATTTCGTGGTGGACAAGGAGGGCCGCGGGCTGACGCTTCCGAAGAGCGCCGAGGATGCCAACATCGTTCGCTATATTTCGGACTTCCCCGAAACGCTGGATAGCCTCGGTCTCAAGATGCACACCGGTCTCGTTCTGGACAACCGATGCGGCGGCATGCTTTTCAACGATCCCGTGAAGGGAACGATCCCGCTTCTGCGCCCCGCCTCGATCGAAAAGGGCATGGTACATTTCCCTGCCGCCGTTGCCAAGCAATATATCGCGCCCGTCTCCAAAACGCTCTTCCAGCCCAACAAGAATATGATCCTGATCAAGCGCGTTCCCGCCAAGAGAGACGAGAGATTCGTGAACGCGGGCATCTATATGTCCTCGCGCCTTCCCGCCTACCGCTTCGTCAGCACGCATAACAAGCTCAACTTTATCGACACGAAGGAAAAGGGCGGCGAGATCTGCGCAAGACTTCTCTTCGGACTCTTTGCGCTTCTGAATTCCACGATCTACGACAGATACATCTCCATCGTTTCAAAATCCAAGCAGATCAACGCAAAAGAATTCAAAACGCTTCCCCTTCCGCCCCGCAACATCATCGAGAACATGGGCATGCGACTTCTCGAGATGCGCTCGACAGAAGTGCGGATTTGCGACTCTATTGTAAACCCAACATTACATATTAAGGAAAGATAATCTGTTTTTTCAACAGAAGAGGAGGAGAAAATGACACAAAAATGCGAATACGAGCACGCGTTTTATTCCTCCTATTCCTTCGAGCTTGAAAACCTCGCCGCGGCGATTACCTTAGACGGTTCCATTCGTGAAGACGAGATCCGCGCCACACCCTTTCACAGCCATCCCGTTTTTGAGATGCAGGCGGTTACCGAAGGGGAGCTTATTTTTCAAACCTCAAACGCCGAGCAGATCAGAGTGACCCGAGGGGGTATATGCCTGATTCCCCCGGACATTTATCACCTCGTTGATGCAAAGATGGGTACCCGCCGGCTGACACTTCGATTTTCCTGCCATGCGCGCCAAAAGGAGGACTGCGAGGATCTTTTCTCGCGTTTCGCCACCCTGCACACGCTGACACACCTTTCGGATGCGGCGGATCTGATTCTGCTTCTGCAAAAAATCAAGGAGGAAACGCTTTCAAATCAGGCCGCCTCCGCGCCGCTCTGCCGCGCCTATCTTTGCGAGCTCTTCCTTCTTCTTTACCGCCGTCTCGGCGCCGTAATGAATCCGCAGGAGAACGTCTCTCTTCAAAAAAGTGACGATGCAAACGCACGCTACAATAAAATCGAAATTTTAATGCAACAGCATATAAGCGAGCCGATCTGCGAAGCGGATCTTGCCGAATTGCTCGGACTCTCCATTCGGCAAACGAGCCGCGTTGTGCGCAGCATCTTCGGCATGAGCTTCCGAAAGAAGCTTTCCGAGCTCCGCTTACATTATGCCAAGGGGCTTCTGATCACAACGAACTTGCCCATTGACATGATCGGAGCTGAGGTAGGCTACGCCTCACCCTCCGGCTTTCATATTGCATTTCGCAAGGCCTTCGGATGCACGCCAAGCGAGTACAGAGAGCAAAATTTCACCGAATAGTTTAATAGTGGGACATGTTTTTCAAAAAAACGGCCGACGCAAGAATTGTTTTTTCCATTTTTCTCATGTATAATAGTATTATAAAAAAATACCGAAATGAGGACTACCATGAAAAAAGCACTTAGTATCTTGACGTCGCGCCGTTTTTTGCTTATTCTGACAGCCATTGGAATCACCACGACCTATTGCATCTTCCCCTCTCCCTTTTATCTCGTTCTTCCTCTTTACATTTCGCTCTTCGTTGGAATGCTGACCTCGAAGGCGAATCGCTATGCCTTTCTGATCGGCGGACTGAACTCCGTTCTCTATACGATCTCCTACATCGGCCTCGGCCTTTATTTTTCCGCGTTCTACGCATTTTTCTTCTCCTGCCTGCTTCAGCTGGCAACCTTCTTTACCTGGTCGAAGCGCGCCTATAAGGATTCCACCGTTTTCCGCCGTATGACCAAAAAGATGTATATCGGAATCGGTACAAGCTTCGTGCTCATTTTCTGCATTGCCGTTCCCGTGCTGAAGCTTCTCGGCTCAAGCTACGGAACGCTCGATACCCTCACCTCTCTTCTCGGCATTCTCGTGACGGTTTTGCATCTCTTCTCCTTCCGCGAAGCGCCTTTTATCCAGATCATCAGCTGCACCATCGGTATGGTTCTCAATATCACTATGGTTTTGGACGATCCCTCCAGATTCCCCTTCCTGATCAGCGGCATTTACGGCGCGATCTGCGTTGCGCGCAGTATTTTCGCGATCTGGAAGCTCTATAAGGAACAGCAGGCCAACAAGGCCGCAGAGGCAACCGCTTAACCTAAAAGTAGAAAGGATTTTTTGCAATGATCAACATAAGAAACCGCAGAGAATGCTTTTTTGACGATTTTCTGCTGAATAAGGAAAAAACCACCGCGAAGATCTGCCTCCACCGCCCCGAAAAGCGCGAATGCGTTGTTTTGCACGATGCGCCCTGGGAGGGAGCGGCCTGCTGCTATCACCACGTGTTTTTCGATCCGCGCTGGAAGGGCGTTCATGGACAGTATCCGAACGGAACCTACCGCATGTATCACTACGGCGCTCACAGCCGCGAATTTCCCTGCCACTTAAAAGAGGAAGAGATGGAGGACGGCTATCGCATCTGCTATCTTGAGAGCGGCGACGGCATTCATTTTGAAAAGCCCGACCTCGGCATCTGCACCTACGGCGGAAGCACGCATAACAATCTGATTCTCGACAAGACCATTCACCCCGAATCCTGCCAGCTCTACGTTTTCTATGATGAAAATCCCGATTGTCCCGAAAACGAGCGCTACAAGGGCATCACGGCCTGGGATCCGCCCAAGATGCCCGGCGTGGTTCACAGACCGCGCCTCTTCACGATGCTCTCGCCCGACGGCATTCATTTCCGCTTCGGAGAAATGATCACGAACCAGGGAGGCTTTGATTCTCTCAACATCGTGATATGGGACAAGGAGGAAAAGCTCTACCGCCTTTACGCGCGCGGTATGCGCATCAAAGGAATGAGCCCTGCGGAATGCACCGCAATGGGCTGGGATGCCATCAACGGAAAGATCCACAGCTCTTCAGCCCCGGCCTACCGCGACGTTTACTACTACGAATCGAAGGACTACAAGACCTGGAGCGATCCCGTTTGCATCTCCTATGCGGACGAGGATGAATACCATATGTATACCAACGGCATCAGCCGCTATGCTCGCGCGCCGCATATGTTTATCGGCATTCACACGCGCTATAGAGAGCGCCACGAATGGACGGCAAACTACGATGAGCTTTGCGGCAGAGAAAAGCGCTATAAGCGCTACAACGTTGTTCCCCGTTTTGGCCTTTCCGTGACGGATTGCGGCTTTATGACCTCGCGTGACGGATTGCATTTTCACCGCTTCAAGCCCGCCTTTATGCGCCCCGGCCCCGAAAATCCGAACGGCTGGCTCTACGGCGATTGCTATCCCACCCCCATTCCCATGGTGACAAAATCGCACATCCCCGGCGCGGACGATGAGCTTTCTTTCTATTCGCCGGACGGTCATTGCCTCGGCGATCCGCCCAGACTTTACCGCTACGTTCTGCGCATGGACGGCTTTGCTTCCCTGCACGCGGACGAGGAGGAAACGGTGATTACCAAGCCCTTTATCTACGAGGGAGAAAACCTCTATGCCAACATTTCCACCTCCGCCTTCGGCCATCTGTATTTTACGCTGATCTGCGGCGATGAAAAGGCAGAAAGCTGCGAGATCTTCGGTGACAGCACCGATAAGAAGATCCATTTTCCCGAGGATGCCGTGAAACGCTTCTCGGGCAAGGAGGTCATTTTGGAGATCAAAATGGCCGATGCCGATCTGTATTCCATAAAATTTGAATAAAGGAAGAAAAAGAAATGATAAAGGTTGTAGGAAAAAGAGTTTGCGCCTTGCCCCCTATAGGCGACAACGTGCGAAACGGAGAGGGCGACATGATCCGCCTTCCCGATGGGCGCATTATGTATGCTTACAGTGAATATATCGGCGGCAGCGTGCACGACCACGCCGCCTCGCAAATCAGTGCCGTTTTCTCCTCGGATGAGGGCGAAAGCTTTGGCGGCTACCGCGTGCTTGTGCCGATGGACGAAACGGTGGTCAACCGTATGTGCGTTTCCCTCCTCCCGATGCAAAACGGCGAGATCGGCCTTTTTTACGGCGAAAAATTCAAAAACAGCATGGGACGCATCGGTATGCGCGTGATGCTGACGCGCACGCGAGACGCAAAGGTCTTTTCTTCTCCCACCAACTGCACAAATAACGAGGATTATTTCGTAAAGGAAAACGCCAGAGTGATTCGTCTTTCTTCGGGGCGGATTCTGCTCCCTCTGAACCATCACCCATTTCAGGATGACACGCACCACGGCATTGCATCCCGCGGCATCTCGATATTCTATTATTCGGACGATGACGGCAAAACCTTTAAAAAGAGCCCCGCTCGGCTCGAAAACCCCTGCGAAAACCTGGAATCCGGATTGCAGGAAACCGGCGTTATCGAAATCGAAGAAGGAAAAATTCTCGCCTTCCACCGCACGAGCGGCGGCTGCCAATACACCAGCATTTCCGAGGACGGAGGCGAAAGCTTCACAAAGCCGCTCCCCTGCCCCTATTTCACCTCCCCCTGCGCCCCCATGCATATGCGCCATTTGGGCGAAAATCAAACGATCGCGGTATTCAATCCCGCGCCGCCCATGCCGCACAACGCAGGTTGCACCCGTATAAGCGCGGGAGGCGTCGACCGAACGCCCCTGCTTACGGCGATCGTTGAAGGAAAAGGCGAAGCCTTCATCCGCAATGCTCCGCGAAGCGTTCCTGCCAAGGTCTTCCTTTTAGAGGATAGCCCCGAGGACGTTTATTGCTATCCCGCCGTCTTTGTCGGAAAAGACTATCTTCTCTGCGCCTACTACCACTCCTTTGGCACGAAGAACGTTCTTTCCGCCACCGTGATAAAGAAAATTCTCTTCTCCGAAATCGAGGAATAATATCGGTTGTTTTACAATCGATCGCACATATGCACAAGGAGATATGGAATGACAAAAATTACAGTGCACGAAAAAAAGATTATTTGCCAAAATCCGCAGAGTCCCTTTTGCTATTTCGCATGGCCAACCGTAAAAAGGCTTCCCGACGGAACGCTGATAACGGTTTGCTCCGGCTTTCGCCTAAAGCACGTTTGCGCCTTCGGCAAGGTGATTGCCACCTATAGCCGCGACGAGGGAAAGACCTGGTCTGCTCCCGCCATTCTGATCGACACGCCGCTGGACGACCGCGATGCGGGCATTGGCGTTTTCGGTGACGGAAGCGTTCTCGTCACAAGCTTTAACAATTCCATTGCCTTTCAGAGAAGCTACAACGCCTTGTCGGGCGGCGAGCACGCATGGTACGACGAGGGCAAAAAGAAGCTCAGCAACGCCTATCTTGACGTGATTGAATCCATGGAGGGCGCAGAAGAAAAATATCTCGGCTCGCTCTTTGCCATCAGCCGCGATGGCGGACACAGCTTCGGCCCTATAGCAAAAATTCCGATTTCCGCGCCGCATGGCCCCTCTCTGCATCCCGACGGAGATCTTCGCTACGTTGGAAGCCGCTTTGACATGGAAAACCCCGCATCCCCTGCCGATGCCGATCCGCGCATCCAATGCTATCGCATTTCCTCGGACGGAACGTTCGAGCATCTCGGCAATATCCCCGATATTTACAGAGAAGGAAAGCGCGCATATGTCTGTGAGCCGCATTGCATCTGTCTGCCCGATGGCAGAATCGTTGTACACATCCGCGTTCACACCGAGAAGAAAACGCCCGCCGCGCTGACGATTTATCAAAGCATTTCCACCGATGGAGGGTACACCTTCTCCGCCCCGGTACAGATCTCGGGAGATTGCGGCGGCGCGCCCGCGCATCTTTGCCTTGCCAAAAACGGCGATCTTATCTCGGCCTACGGCTATCGCGAAAAGCCCTTTGGCATCCGCCTGATGATCAGCCGCGACGGCGCAAAAACATGGGAAACCGATCTCGTGCTGGACAACGAGAGCGAAACGCACGATCTCGGCTATCCTGCAACGGTGGAGCTTTCGGACGGAAGATTTTTGACCGTTTATTATCAGAAGATCGGCGATCAATCCGTGATCATCCAAAAAATTTGGTCTTACGAATAAAAGCACGAAACAAGAAAGGACAAAAAAGCGATGCGCAGCTTAAGCGGAATCGAAAAGGGGCTCGAAATCGATGCGGCCGAGCATGCCGCCGACAATGCACGTACCCCTTATAACAAAGCACATTTCGAATCCATCGGCGCAACCCGCGTTTGGGAAAAATACGACGGCATCCTTTCCTTTGGCGAAGGGCAAACCCTGGCAATCGCGGACGATGGATGCAACCTCACCGTGCCGGAATGGCAAACGGTGCATCCATGGGGCAAAAAGGTGATCGCCTCTTGGAACGTTTATGAGGAAAATGACGATCCCTCGCACGTACCTCCCGGATACCACGGAACAACCGTTGGCTACCCTTCCTCTCTATGCTACAACGGGCTTTGCGGCATTGCATATCGCAATCGGGTTGCGCACATTCGCTCCTGCACAATCGTGCATTTGCCGAAAATCGAGGGCGAGGACATAACGCTTGCCAAAGCCTTGGATTGGGTTGCAGAGAATGCGGAAAAATACAATATCACCGCCGTGAATCTTTCGGCATTGGATGACGTTCCGCACACAGAGCCCTGCCCCACCGTGCTGGACGCCTCGCTTGCGCGCTTGAGAAGAATGAACATCTGGGTGAGCGCGCCCTGCGGAAATCTGCAACACACGGACGGCATCTCCTGGCCCGCCTGCCAGGAAAATTGCTATGCCATCGGCTCGGTGAAGGACGAAAAGGTTTATAACGACCGTTTCAGCAACACCGACCTTTTGGTGCATGCCGATTTCACCTCCTCCTCCAACGCCTATGCCGCCGCCTCCTTCATGCTCTGGCGCGAGGCCGTTGAAAAATCCGCTTTTCCTTGGCAAAATTACGGCTCAACCATGCCGGAGGCCGCTATGGCAATCTTCAAGCTCACGGGAAAAGAATACACCGATGAGGTGACCGGGCTTTCCTTCAAGGCCTTGAATCTTGAAAAAGCCATCGACTTCATTATGGAGCACTAAAAAATTCGGATCAAGAAAACTGTAACGGTGGAGCTTTCGGACGGAAGATTTCTGACCGTTTATTATCAGAAGATCGGCGATCAATCCGTGATCATCCAAAAAATTTGGTCTTATAACTGATTTTGGCATTCAAGCACTTTTCATAATAAAACAAAAAGGAGCATCATATGAAAATCATCGGAAGGCGGGTGCATGCAATTGTTCCCACCAAGCAAAACGCGCGAAACGGCGGCGGCGACTTTATTCGCCTGCCGGACGGCAGAATTATGTTCGCCTACTCGGATCACTATACGAGTAACACTCACGACCATTCGCCCGCGCGCATCAGCGCAATCTTTTCTTCGGACGAGGGCGAAAGCTTCGGCGATTACCGTGTATTGATTCCCACACCCGATAACGTCATTAACCGTATGTTCAGCTCTTTTCTCCCGATGCAAAACGGCGAGATCGGTTTGTTCTACGGAGAAAAATTCTTAGGAAAGGACGGAAGGATCTGCCTGCATACGATGCTGACGAGAACGAAGGATGGAGAACATTTCTCCGAGCCGATCGATTGCACACCGGACGCAAAATACTCTGTGAATAATAACGCCCGCGTGATCCGCCTTTCGTCCGGACGTATTCTGCTCCCCACAAACGCGCATCCCTACGATGAAGACGGAAATCCGCGCCTTCGCGGCAGCTTTGAACTTTATTATTCCGACGACGACGGCAAAAGCTTTAAAAAATCCTGCCACGTGGAAAATCCATTAAAAAACGATCCCGCAGGCCTGCAGGAAACCGGCGTTCTCGAAATTGAGGACGGCAAGGTACTTGCCTACTCGCGCACCTACGCCGGCTCGCAGTTCATCTGCATATCTGAGGACGGCGGCGAGAGCTTTTCAACGCCCGAGCCTTCTCCGTTTTTCACCTCGCCCTGCTCCCCCATGCATATGCGCCATATTACGAACGGAAGAACGGTTGCTGTTTGGAATCCGCTTCCCCCAACGCCTCTGAACGATTATTCCTTTATGAGCTGCGGCGAGCGTTCTCCGCTCGCTCTTGCCGTCGCAAACGGAAAGGGAACGGAATTTCTTGGCCCCTTCTTCTTCAGCTCGAAGGCAAAGGTCTTTCTCCTTGAGGATGACCCCAAGGAAGTCTATTGCTATTCCGCCGTATTCGAGGGAAAAGACTACTTCCTCTGCTCCTATTTTCATTCCTACGGAACAGGCTTCCCTTTGTCTGCAACGGTGATCAAAAAGGTGATGCTCTCCGAGATCGAAGAGGCATAAGGTATTTCTGAAAAAACAAAAAGGATAAAAGGAGCCCATTATGAGTTTTAACCAAAATTTCAAAGATTCCTATGTGAAGCTCTCTGCAGAGGCCGTGTTTTTGGATGCCGACACGGTTTTGGAAACCGAAAATTCCGTGATTCAAAAAACGCTGGCTTCTCTTCTCACGGGAAAGAAAAGCAATTCTGTCAAAGCCATTCGCTTTCTTTCGTTTGGCGAAAACGAAAAGAAAAAGGTCATTTCTGTCTTCGGTGAAGTCCTTGAGAAAAAAGAGGATGCCTATCTTTTAGAGATAACGGCAGAATATATCACCGTTTATGCAAGCAATCCTCGCGGCCATCTCTACGGTGCTTGCACGCTCTTCTCCCACTACAGAGAGGGGATCGGCACGGGTTATATTTACAACGAGCCGCTCGTAGAATTCCGCGCCGTAAAAATGTATCTGCCCGCAGAGGAAAAACTGGATGAATTCTATTATATGCTCGATATGTTTATGCATTACGGCTATAATGCTCTGGTTCTTGAGATCGGAGGTGCAATGGAATACAAAAAGCATCCCGAGATCAATGATTTCTGGGTGGATTATTGCAAGGAGTTCTTTGAATACAGCGGAAAAACCAAGGATTTTATGTTCACGCAGTATTGGTGCAAAAACTCGATCCATATCGAAAACGGTGGCGGAAAATTCCTTTCTCAGAAAACCGTCAAGGAAATTTGTGCCTATGCGCGTGCGCGCGGTCTTGAGCCAATCCCCGAGGTGCCCTGCCTCTCTCACGCGGATTATCTGATCGCAGGCAGAAAGGATATCGCCGAATCTCCCGATGATCCCGCGCCCGATACCTATTGTCCCTCGAATCCTAAGTCCTATGAGATCCTTTTCGATGTGTTTGATGAGGTGATCGAGGTGTTTGAGCCGAAGGTGCTTCATATCGGCCACGATGAATATTACGTATACGGCGTTTGCCCTCGTTGCAAGGGTAAGCGTGGCGCAGATCTTTTTGCCGATGATATCAAAAAGATCCACGGCTATCTCGCGGAGCGTGGCATCCGTACGATGATGTGGTCGGAAAAGCTTCTCAATAGCTATAATAAGTTCTGGCAGCCTGCGGGTGGTGCATATAAAACGATCGTGTTTAAGGAAACGGACAAAAAGGTTACTTTCAAAGGCAAAGAATATGCGGTGAAGGGAATAGATGTTATTTCCCCTATGCAAACTGCGCTCCTTCCTCCGGATAGAATTCGTAGCACGCAAGAGGAAACCTATCCCGCCATCGGTATGATCCCGAAGGACATCATCTGTATGAACTGGTACTGGTCGTATTATCCGCAGGGCGACCGTGATTATCATCTTCACGGGCTTCCGATGGTGTACGGAAACTTCAGCGGCATCCTCTTTGATCAGTGGAATGCCAGAGTCACTATGGGCGCAAAGGGCTTTTGCGTTTCCAGCTGGGGCGCATCGGACTTTAAGCAGATGCAAAGAGGTATGCGCCTTGATTCCGTGGTATATGCCTCCCGTATGGCTTGGAGCAGAGAATATGATGATACGAAGCGTGGCCTTGAGCTTGCTATGACTGCCGCCTCTGCCTTCGATTATCGCTTCCGCGATGTGCTCAGTGGCTCGCACGTGGATATTCTGCACACCTCGAATCTTGTGATCAAGCACGGATATTACGGTTGCGGCGAATTCCCGAGCGATGATATGTTCCGCCTTGGTTATTACCATATTTATTACAAGGACGGAAGCGACGAGCGCGTGGAGATCCTCTGGGGCGAAAATGTCGGCCCGATGCATTCTGCTCAGGAGGAAGGAAAGGTTACTTCCTTTGAGGATGACGGTCGTCCCGCAGATCTCGGCTATTGTCGTGAAACCATCTTCACCTGCGATTTTGAGGACATGGATGACGGTAGATACTACAGGTTCGTGATTCCTGCAAAAAAGCCGGTGGAGCGTGTTATACCCGAGATTTTCGATCGCTACGAGAGCAATGTTATGATTGCAAAAATTCAAATCAAAAACTAACGATCCATCCAAGCAAAAAAACGGTTGCTCTTCACCGAAAGGTATTTAGCAACCGTTTTTATTTTATTTTTCGATGGGTGTCAGCGGATGCGTCCAGATCCCGTAAGTGTTTCTGTAGTACACCTTGAAGCTGCCCGCGTCCGATGGAATCTTGCGCGTGATCACGCCGCGCGCCTTTTCCTCCTCCGTCAGCACCTCGTATTTTGCAAGGGCGCTGGGACTTTCTCCGGAAATGCGGAAATCCATATAATGGATCTCGCTTTTTTTATCACAGGGGTCTGCGGTGACGGTGATAAGGCCATCCTCTGCTTCATAGCTCGTTTTCGCGCCGACAACGGCAAAATGCACACACTCGCCCGTGCTTTTCAGGCGGAGCTCGTAATATCCGCGCTTTGGCGCAAGGGTGATCATCGCGTGGCCAAACACCTTGTAGGTTTCCAAAACCGCGCCCTCCGAGATCAGCTCCACTTCGTCTGCCCCTTCCAAAAAGGTGGAAAGCAAAACATCCTCGCCGAGGCGATAATTGGAAAAATCACCGTTATCCACCGCGATGCGCGGAGGCTTTTCACTCTGACGGAAGTTATCCAAAAGCGCATCGGTTTCCGCATCCAAAAGCGGAACACTCTCCAAATAATCATAGCGATCCAAATGGAAAAGCGCCCATTTTTCAAAGAATGCCTCGGGCGTGAAGCTCCTCCTTGCGCAGGAGGGGCGGATCGCATCCGAAACCTCGATCGAGAGGATATTTCCTTTTTCGTCCTTAACGATATCCGTGATCATCGCCACGTGATTTCTGCCCTCGCCAAAGGCATACAGAACGTCGAGCAGACGGATATCCTCCGCCTTATAGCACCCTCTGTCCGCCACGCGGCGCATCCCCGGGATGGTTTCCCATCTTGCGGTGCTCACGCGATACGGAATGCCCAAGGCATAGCGTGCAAGCCCGTTACAAACAATGCCGAAATTGCAGGCATAAAACTGCCCCTGCCCCGGCTGATACAGCTTGCTGTCGGGGTTATCGATCGCGGAGAGAAAAGAACGGATCGCAATATTTTCGGTTATAAATTGGTCGGTTTTCTCGGTGGAGGAATACGGGAACCCCTTGATGGGAACGCCCGCAGGAAGCGTGAAGCTTCCCTTATCGCGTGTGTAGGTCGGAAGCTCGCGCACCGGCGTCCACACAAACTCTGTCAGCCGGCGGCATCTTGCGAGAACGGCAGCCTCGGCCACGGTTTTCGGTTCGGTATGAAACTGCATGACAATTCTCCTCTTACAAATATTCGATCTCGTTGCGGATAGCGCCGAGCTCGTCCGGCTTCTCCTCAAAGACCTTGTTTTTATCCTCAAGCGCTTTGAACACCTCGTAATAGCGGAGGCCGAATTCGCGCAAAGCAGGTGCGGAAAAATGCAAATTGTCGGGATTAGAGGTTAATCCCTCGGCGGATGCAAAACCTATCATTTTATACTTATTCGGAAGATTTTGCAAAGCATTGTTTACCATTTTGATATGATCATGGCGTTCAGGCGGATAAAAATTATAAACAAAATCGCCGAGGCCGCCAACGATAAACGGAACGTCGTAAAGGTTCAGGCGTTTTCTGAAGGCATCGAAAATTTTCATCACCTTTTCTTCGTAAAGCGGGGCGCGATCCTCTCTGGTATCGCTCTCGCCTTGATGCCAAAGAACGGCCGCGATCGTGGAGGTGCGGCTTGCAAGCTCCGCCATATAGCAGGCGTGGTCAAAAAGAAGACCGCCAACCGCCCATTGATCCAGGCAGGTGCCGCCGTCTGCGCAGGGGATAATGCCAACCTGCACGCCCTTTTCCTCGCGATAACGAGCCGCAAAGCTCTCCACAAGATTCACGCCCGAGGTTCTTCTGTCAGGATTGACGGGAGTATACATCGGAATCCAGCGCCCGTTGCGAAGCACCTTGATGCTCTCATCTGCATTTTCTATCGGTTCAACCTCAGAGGCAAAGCCGCGGCCGCCCGCATTGGACTGACCGATAACAAGAATGGAATGAATCATATTTTTCTCCTTCTCAGAGCTCCTTTTTCAAGCGCCCTTTCTTATATTTTACAAAAAGAACGATCACGATCGGAATATAAACGGCATCCAGCAACGCATAGGAGATGGGATAACAAAAATAAATCGAGGTCAAAGCCTTGGGCAAAAGCTTGCCGTATACAAAAGTCATCCAAACGGTTCGGAAGCCCAGCACGCCCGTCAAGTTGACCGACATCTGGAGCGTTGGATAGCCAAAGGCTTGAATCGTTGCAGGAAGCGGCGTTGAATACAGGAAGAAAAAGAACGCGAGATAAAAGGTCGAAAGCTTGCCGCAATAAATGGATTCCGGATTCGTGCCTACAAAAGGATACAGCAGCTGCTCGGCAAATATATTCATAAAGAGTCCCAGCGAGAAGGTGATCGCAAACAGCATAACACCGCAATAGAGGAAGCTCTTTTTCACGCGCTTTGGATTTCCCGCGCCGAGATTCTGACCAATAAACGTCTGCGTGGCCACCTGGAAAGCCGAATTGACGGCAAGACTGACCTCCTGCAGCTGTGCGGCGGCGCTTTCACCTGCAACGGTGGCTGCACCGAACTCATTCAAAGCCGAATAAATCAGGATATTGGAGAACGCAAAGAGAGCGAGGCAAATTCCGTTCGGAAGTCCATAGCGCAGAATTTTAAAGAAATAGCGAAAATCCATGCGAAGGGTTTTCAGCGAAACACGGCAAGATCCCTCCACTCGGCAAAGGCGAAAAAGCGAGAGTGCCGCGCCAATGGCCTGCGAGAGCACCGTTGCAAGCGCAACGGCCAAAATTTTAGAAGCAAAGAGAATGCAAAAAACAAGATTCAGAACTACGTTGATACCGCCCGAACAAAGCATATAATAGAGCGGACGCTTGCTGTCTCCCGAAACACGCAGGATGGCAGAGCAGTAGTTATAGAGAAGGATCGCGGGCATACCCGCCATGCTTACAACGGCATAGAGCCACGCCTCCTCAAAGCACTCGGGCGGACAGTTCATCCTCGTAAGAAGCGTTTTCATCAAAGGAATGCTGAAGGCGGCAATCAAAACACCGATCAGAAGCGCGGCGAGAATCGAGGAAGAAACGGTTTTTTTCGTCTTTTCCTCATCCTTCGCCCCCAGATAGCGCGCCAGCAGAACACTTGTGCCGACCGATATTCCGATAGAAAGATTTCTGAAAAGATGCAAAATCGGCCCTGTGCTTCCGATGGAAGCAACCTCGTTGCCCACCGAGAAGAAATTCACCATCGCCATATCCACGGCGTTAAAAAGCGTTTGCATCACGTTTGCGAGAACGATGGGGATCACGAAGAGGAGGATTGAGGAAAACAGCGGGCCTTCGGTAATCGGATCTCTTTTCGGCTTGCCGCACAAGGGATCGGTAGTTTTAACAGCTGTCATTTTGCAAATCCTTTTCTTTTTCTCAAATTTGATATTTGTATTTTCCGTTTCGCAGACGGAGGAAAAGAACAACAACGATCGGCGCGTAAATCGCCGCATTGACAATGTATGTCAACGGGTAACAGAAATACAAGACGTCCAGCGTTGGATTCAAGGGATACACAATCTGCATCCAGAGCGTTCTCAGTCCGAGCACGCTGCCGACGTTGATGCTGGTTTGCAGCGTTGGATGGCCAAAGGCCTGAATGGTGGAGGCCATCGGGTTGATGGTCAAAATGTAAAAGAGCATGACGTATTTCATGCGCACCGCGCCCTGCGCGATGGATGCCGCATCCCCCGCAACGAAAATGGAAAGCAACGGCTGGCGGAAAATATAAATGCTGACGGCCAGCGTTGCGGTGACTGTAAGACCTGAGAACAGACAGTAAAAGAAGGAACGGTACACGCGCTCGTTTTTCCTCGCGCCGAGATTTTGGCCGACGAAGGTGAGGGCCGAGGTCTGAAATGCACCTCCCGCCGTGCCGACGATGGTTTCATACTGAATGGCGGCGGTGTTTCCCGCGATGGCGGCAGGGCCGAAGGAATTGATCGCAGACTGCACCTGCAGATTGGTGATCGGGTAGAGCGCCGTTGTCAAAGCGGAAGGCAAGCCATACATAAGAATCTTTTTCATCGCACCAAGATCAAAACGCGTTGCTTTAAAGTCCCAGTGGCAAATTCCCTCTGCCATGACAAGGCGGCGAAGGCACAAAAACGCACCAACGGCCTGCGAAGCAAGCGTGGCCAGCGCAACCGCAAGCACCTTGCGAGGCAGGATCAGACAAAGAATCGCGTTCAGCACAACGTTCGTTGCGCCGGAGATCAACATATAATACAGAGGGCGTTCGCTATCACCCGAAACGCGGATGATGGCAGAGGCATATTGGTTCAAAAGAAGAAACGGAGCGCCCAAAAAGTAAACAATTAAATACAAAGAGGCATCCGAAAGGCATTCATCGGGGCAATTCATCCAAGAAAGAACCGAACGTCCGAAAAGGCCTCCAACGATCGCAAGAAAGAGCCCCATAACGGCGGCGGCGAGGATCGCCGTTGAAAGCACGCGGTGCGTGTTTCTATCATCCCCCTGACCGATCAAGCGCGCAAGCACGATGTTCACGCCCGTGCAAAGGCCGATGGCAAACTGCGTGAAAAGAGAAATAACGCTGCTCGTTGCTCCAACGGAGGCAATCTCGTTACCTTGCGCAAACCAGGAAAGCACCATCATATCCGCGGCATTGAAAAGCGTTGTCACCATATTGGAGAGCACGATCGGCAAAGCAAACAGAATGATGGTTTTAAGAAGCGGCCCGCCCGTTATATCAAGATCTTTTTTTCGTTGCAAAAACATACAAAGGTCCTTTCATAAAAACGAAAAATCAAAGTTTTTTCTTATATTTTCCCTTGCGATAGCATAGCAGGAGCGCGGCGGCAATGCTTCCGTTGAAGAGCGCAGTTGTCACCATCGAAATCGGATAGCAAAGATAGAGCATCTCGGGCGTTGCCGGAACGAGCTTTCCGTAAATAAGCTGAAGCCAAACCGTTCGCAAGCCAAAGATTCCGATCACCTCCGCCAGAGTTTGCAGCATGGGATAACCGAATGCCTGAACCGTAGTTGCAAACACCGTGAGGGAAAAGATAAAGGCAGGAACGACAACGCGCACACGCACGAGGCCGAAAGCCACCGCGGCAGGATCATCTCCGGCAAAGAGCGGCAAAAGATGCTTGCCGAAGAGAGCGATGATGAGCACCGAGGTAACGCTCACCGCCGTTGCCATTCCCTGCATATAAAAGAAGGAGCGAAATACGCGTTTTGGCTTCCCCGCGCCGATATTCTGCCCCATAAAGGCCATTGCCGCAGATATAAAGGCCATCGCACAGGAGCTCATCAGATTTTCAAATTGCATACAAGCCGTGTTGCCCGCAACGGCGGAAGAGCCAAAGGCATTGATCGCGGATTGGATCTGCAGATTGGCAATGGGAAACAAAACGTTCGTCAGCGCAACGGGAATGCCATAGCGCAAAATGCTTCCAAAGGCGGAAAGATCAAAGCGCGTTTTCTTCACGTCCCAGTGCTCGATCCCCTCCGCTTTTATCAGGCGGCGCAGGCAAAGAAATGCACCGAGAATGTTGGAGGCAAGCGTTGCGATCGCAACCGCAAGCACCTTATAAGGCAAAACGATGCAAAGAACGAAGTTCAGAACGATATTCGTCACGCCGCCCGCAAGCATATAGTAAAGCGGACGCTCACTGTCACCCGAAACGCGGATCACCGCGCCAAGATAACCGTAGAGAAGATAAAACGGCATGCCGAAGATATAGATCACGGCATAGAGCGTTGCATCCGCAACGCAATCTGCGGGGCAATTCGTCCATCGGAGAAAGGACGGAACGAGAAGCGCGCCGATCACCGCAAATGCCACACCGACAACCACGGCAGTTATGATCGCCGTGGAGATTACGCTTTGCACGCGATCCTTATCCTTTTCGCCGAAGCTTCTCGCTAAGATCACGGTGATGCCCGCGGTCAGACCGTAGGCTAAATTCAAAAACAAAGAGGTGAGCGCCGAGCTGGCACCAACCGCGGCAACCTCGTTTCCCACGGAGAAATAGGAGAGCGCCATCAGATCCATCGCGCCAAAGAGCGTTCCGATCAGATTCGAGGCCAAAAGCGGAAGCGCATAGGCGATCAAGGAAGAAAAAAGCGGCCCGTTCGTTAAATCAAGATCCTTTTTTCGTTTCAGAAGCATACAAAGATCCTTTCTTCAATTGTGAAAAAAATCAAAGCTTTTCCTTATACTTGCCTTTGCGGTAGCGCAGGAGCAGAACCGCAACCATCGCTCCGTTGACCGCGTGCGTCAAAACAATAGAGAGTGGGAAGCAAATATAAAGATTTTCAAGCGTGGCAGGAAGGATCTTTCCGTACACAAACTGCATCCAGAGGGTTCGGAACCCGAAAATACCCGCAAGGTTGATACAGGTCTGCACCGTCGGATAACCGAAGGCCTGAATGGTGGTTCCGAAAACATTCATTGCGATTGGATATGCGAGAAGCACGTATCGCATACGCACAAGTCCTGCGCTGATCGCGGCGGGATCATCCCCCGCAAAGATCGGCAAAAGCCGCTTTCCGAGAAGGAAGAACAAAATTGGGAAAACGATCGCGATCGCAGACTCTATCGCCTGTGTATAAAAAAAGGATCGATACACGCGCTTGGGCTTCTTGGCGCCGAGGTTTTGGCCGATAAACGGCAGTGCCGTTGCCGTCAATGCGGCGCAGGCATTGTTCACAAAGCTCTCGTACTGCGAGCTTGCCGTATTTCCCGCGATAACGGATGCACCGTACGAATTGATGCCCGTCTGGATCTGCAGATTACAGATCGGATAAAGCACGGTCGTCAGCGCCGCGGGCAAACCGTACTGCAGCATTTTCCCGAAGGTTGGGAAATCAAATCGCGTTTTCCTTACATCCCAATGCGCCACGCCCTCCACGACAGAAAGGCGGCGCAGACAAAGAAACGCGCTCAGCGCATTGGAAACGAGCGTTGCGATCGCAACCGCAAGCACCTTATAGGGCAAAATCAAGCAAAGCAGAACGTTCAAAACAACGTTGGTGAGTCCGCCCGCGATCATGTAATACAGCGGATGCTCGCTATCACCCGACACGCGAATCACGGCGGCAGCATAGCTATAAACGAGATAAAAGGGCATGCCGAGAATATAAACCACGGCATAGAGCGTTGCATCGTTAAGGCAATCGGCGGGGCAATTCGTCCATGCAAGGAAATAAGGAACGAGAATCGCGCCTGCCACGGCAAGGATCAAGCCAAGGAAGAGTCCCGTCAGAATCGAGGTGGAGATAACGGTTTGCGCCCGATCCTTTTCCCCGCTTCCGAAGCAACGGGAAAGGATGATGTTTGCACCTGTACCAAGGCCGATGGCCGTGTTCAGAAACAAAGCCGTGAGAGCGGTGGTTGAGCCAACCGAGGCAACCTCATTCCCCTTTGCAAAGGCTGCCAGCACCGCCATATCCGCAGAATGGTAAAAGGCAGAAAAAATATTCGATAAAATCAGAGGAATCGCAAAGGCAACAATGGAGGAAAAGAGCGGCCCGCTTGTGATATCCAAATTTTTTCTTTTTGCTAAAATTTTCATTTTTTATCTCCTCTTTGGGCACAAAAGCTAAATCTTTTTCTTATATTTTCCCTTGCGATAGCGAAGAAGGATCACCAGCACGCAGACTGCATAGCAAGCCGTTGTGAATATGTAGGATACCGGGAAGCTCATAAATACCATTTCTGCCGTTCGGGGAACGAGGCGGCCGTACACGATCTGCATCCAAAGCGTTCGCACGCCAAGAATTCCGGCCGTGTTGATCGCCGTTTGCAAAGTCGGATAGCCGAAGGCCTGAATGGCAGGCCCCAAGGGCGTGTGCAAAATACAATACGAGAAGAGCATAATTCTCATGCGAAGCATTCCGGCCTCGATCGCGGCGGCATTGTTGCCCGCGAAAATAGGGATCAGCGATTCTCCGAAGGAATACACGATCGTTGCCGTTCCCAGCACAAGACACAGCTCAAGAATCAAAATATCAAAGAACACGCGATATACGCGCTTCGGCTTTTTTGCGCCGAGATTCTGCCCCATCATCGTGAGCGCTGTGGCGGCGAGGCCCACGTTGTAAGAGCCGAGCATTTTCTCATACTGCTGGCTCGCGGTGCTTCCCGCAACGAAATCCGCACCGTAGGAATTGATACCGGCGGCAATCTGCATATTGGCAATCGGATAAAGGCAGGAGGTGATCGCCGTGGGAAGTCCGTATAAAATCATCGTTTTGAAGGAAGCAAAATCAAAGCGCGTTTGCTTGATCTCCCAGCGGCATCTTCCGCTTCCGCGCACAAGATGGCGCAGAGCCAAAAATGCGGCAAGCCCCTTGGAAAGCGCCGTTGCCAAAGCAACCGCCACTACCTTCTGAGAAAGAATGGCGCAAAAAACCGTGTTCAGCGCAAGGTTGCAAACGCCGGCGATCAGCATATAATAGAGCGGGCGCTGACTGTCTCCTCCAACACGGATGATCGCCGCGGCATAATGGTAAAGAAGGAGAAGCGGCATGCCGAGAAAATAAAACGTGGCATAGATCGTTGCATGATCGATGCATTCGGCGGGGCAATCCGTCATAACAAGGAAGGGGCGGGCAATGAAGCTTCCGATCACAGCAATAACGGCACCGAGACCAACGCTCGTTATAATGGCGGTGGAAATCACCTTTTGCGCGCGCGCATGGTCGCCCTCACCTAAAAGGCGGGCAAGAATGATATTCACGCCAACGCAAAGTCCCGTTGCAAGATTCTCAAGCAGATGCGTCAGCGAGGAGGTGGTTCCAACCGAGGCAACCTCGTATCCGTCAGCAAACCAGGAAAGGACCATCAAATCCATCGCATCAAACATCATTGAAACGAAATTGGCCAAAATTAAAGGGAACGAAAAAAGAATGATTGTTTTGAGTATCGGCCCATTCGTCAGATCGAGATCCGTGCGCCTTGCAAGCAGCTTCATATATACCTCCTAATAATTCTTAAATAATTATACAATATTATTTTAGCATAACGACCGAAAAAGTCAATTGACTTTTTTCATAACTTTCCTATTCTTTTTTAATTTTTTTAGGAAAAATTAACTAAAATATTACACGCGCGCACAAAAGTAAAAAAAACTCTTGCAATCGCTTGCATTTTCTTGTATAATAATTATGATGGTGAAAAATGGCCTATTTTCAAAACCGACGAAAACGCAAAGAAAGGAAGATCAACCATGCTTTCATATGAAGAGCTGAAAAAGGACGAAAGCATCCGCACGTATATCAAATGCGCCGATGCCACGCTGGAAGCACTCGGATACACCGAGCATAGCTTTGCGCACGTATGCCGCGTTGCAGAAGAGACTGCAAAAATTCTTGCCTTTCTCGAATACGATGAAAAAACGGTTGAGCTTTCGCGCATTGCGGGCTATCTGCACGATATCGGCAATCTCGTCAATCGCCACGACCATTCGCAGAGCGGCGCGATCCTTGCTTTTTCGCTTCTTTCGGAGCGCGGCTTTGCCCCCGAAGAGATTGCGCCCATCGTCAGCGCGATCGGAAATCACGACGAGGGATCGGGCTCTCCCGTTAGCCCCATAGCGGCGGCTTTGATCCTTGCGGACAAGTCTGACGTTCGCCGCACGCGCGTTCGCGGCGCGAGCGATATAGACGTAGATATTCACGACCGCGTGAACTTCTCGGTAACCGATTCGCACATTTCGCTAAATCGCGATCGCATGGAGGTGCGCCTCTCGCTTCGGATCGATCCGGAAATCAGCTCGGTTCTCGATTACTTCGAAATCTTCACAGAAAGAATGCTTCTCTGCCGCAAGGCGGCAACCGTTCTCGGCCTCAGATTCCGTCTTTTTGTGAACGGACAAGCCCTTATTTGACAATAATTATTTACAATATTCTATATTTACACCATGAAAGGAAGCTCAGATGATCAAAAATTTTGACGTTCTCTCTCTGTTTTGCGGTCTCGCCCTTTTCCTCTACGGTATGGATGCAATGGGCAATGCGCTCAAGAAAAGTGCAGGCTCGGGCCTAAAAAACACACTCAGCAAAATGACCTCCAGCCCCCTGCGCGGCTTTTTGCTCGGTCTCGGCGTTACCGCCATTATCCAGTCCTCCTCCGCCACCACGGTTATGGTGGTCGGCTTCGTTAACTCCGGAACGATGACGCTCTTCCAGGCGATCGGCGTTATCATGGGTGCCAACGTAGGAACGGCCGTTACCGCGTGGATCACCGGTCTTTCCGGTCTCGGTGCAGGCGCATCTGCCGCCGTAAGCGCGCTGAAATGGCTCAAGCCATCCTCCTGGATGCCTCTCGTTGCCGTGCTGGGCGTTGGTCTCATTATGTTTGCAAAGCGCGGCCGCAAGAAGGATATCGGAACGATCCTGATCGGCTTCTCGGTGCTGATGGTCGGCATGGATATGATGGCAGACGCCGTTGGAGGCCTGAAGGACAGCGAGGCATTCAAGTCGATCCTCACTGTTTTTGGTAACAATCCCCTTCTCGGCGTGCTTGCCGGTATCGTTCTGACGGCGATCGTTCAATCCTCCTCCGCCTCGATCGGTATTCTTCAGTCTCTCTCCACCACGGGCGCCATCACCTACGGCATGGCGATTCCGATCATCCTCGGCCAGAACATCGGTACCTGCGTTACCGCAATGATGTCTGCCATCGGCGCAAACAAAAACGGTAAGCGCGCCGCCGTTGCTCACCTTTACTTCAACGTGATCGGCGTTGTTTTCTGGCTTTCCGCATTCTACATCGTAAATGCCTTTGCAAAATTCCCCTTCGTTGCAAATCAGATCGACATGTGGGGCATCGCAGGCGTTCACACGATCTTCAAGATCCTGGCCGTTGGCCTCCTCTTTCCCTTTGCAAAATATCTCGAGAAGCTTGCTGTTCTCACCGTCAAGGACAAGGATACCGACGACAATTCGCCCTCCAAGCTCCTGGATCCCCGTCTTATCGCAACGCCCGCGATCGCCGTTGCACGCGCAACCGAGGTTGCAAAAACGATGGCATCCATTTCCTGCACCGCGCTCCGCAAGTCCATGAAGCTAATCACCACCTACGATGCGGCAGAGGCCGACCTTGTGCGCGATCTGGAATCCAAGGCCGACGTTTACGAGGACGAGCTTGGCTCTTATCTCGTTATGATCTCCGGCGCACAGCTCACGGCGGCTGACAGCCATCAGCTGACGAAGCTTTTGCACATCATCGGAGACTTTGAGCGCATTTCCGACCATGCGGTCAATATCGTTGAATCCGCAGAGGAGATCCGCGACAAGAAGCTTGCCTTCTCTTCCGAGGCAACCCGCGAGCTTGCCGTTATGACGGCGGCGATCGAGGAGATCCTTGACATCAGCGAGCAGGCATTCTGCGAAAACAATCTTCCCGTTGCCGCTAAGATCGAGCCCCTGGAGCAGGTGGTTGACGATCTGAAGGATGCGATTAAGGCAAATCACGTCAAGAGATTGCAGAAGAGCGAATGCTCCATCGAGCACGGCTTCGTTCTCTCGGATCTTCTCAACAACTTCGAGCGTGTTTCCGACCATTGCTCCAACGTTGGCGGATGCATCCTTGAGCTTGCGAGCCACGATGCGCTTGACCTTCATAAGTATCTCACCGAGATCAAAAACAACGATGCCGCCTTCAAGCAGGAATTCGGCACGTTCCGGGAAAAATACAGTCTTTAATTTTTCCAAAAATAAAAAAGGTTGAATCTCCACGATTCAACCTTTTTTATTTGGTTCTGCCGCGAATGCGACCAACCCGTATGCACTATTTTACAACGAATTCCTCAATTCCCTCGCTCATATGCATCTCACCCGAAGCATATACCCAAACGGCCTTGTAGCCCTCAAAACGCTCTTCAAGAAGGGCTCTGCCCTCCTCCTCCGTCATCACGAAGAGTGCCGTGCTGAGCGCATCGCAGATGCCGCTATCCGCGCCGTAGATCGTGACGGAGGAAAAGACGGATGCGGGGTAACCCGTTTCGGGATCGATCAGGTGATGATAGCGCACGCCGTCAATCTCAAAATAGCGAAAATAACTGCCCGACGTTACGAGCGATGCATTTTTCAAATACAGGCGCAAAACATGCTCGCCGCTTGCGTTGGCCTGCGGATCGCGGATGCCCGCGATAAAGGCTTCTCTATTGTGCGGCGCGCCGATCACGCGAAGGTTGCCGCCAAAATCCAAAACGTAAGAATCCGAAACGCCGCGCGCAGAAAGAAGCTCCGCCACGCGCTCGGCGGCATATCCCTTGCCATAAGCACCAACGTCCAGAGAGGCGGCGGGATCGCTGATATAGGCGGTTAGATTTTCCTCGTCCAGAACAAGGCTATCAATGGAGCAATGCAGGCGCGCCGCCGCGATCTCCTCCTCTGTTGGCAAAACACCCGTGCCGCTTTCAGCGTCAGCACCCGCGGCCTTCCAAAGCGAGGTAACGGCGCCCATCATCACGTTCAGTTGCCCGTCCGTTTTTTCATACAAGGCCTTCGCCTGCGAGAGAAAATCAAAAAGACGGCGATCTATGGAAACGGCTTCCTTCCCTGCCGCGCGGTTTACCGAGCAGAGATTTTTCATGCCGGAATATTCATGATAAATATCAAAAAGCTTGTGGTAATCCGCGATTTCCTTTTCTGCGGCGGCCACGTTTTCTTCAAAATCCGCTCTTGTCGCATAGGTGGAGGACAAAGCGATCACGGTGTCAAAATACTGATAATACACAATTTCCCTCGTGCTGCAAGAAAAAAGCGAGGGAAGGATCAAGGAAAGAATCAGGAGAAAAGCCCCCATTTTCTTCATCATATGACTATTATCCTTTACATTTTATAACTTTTTCATATTTTTCAAAGGGCTACCGCAAAATTTTGCGGTAGCCTCGGGGCGAACGGATTTAGAGCAGAAATTTTCGGCTAACGAGCGATAATCGTACAAAGGTACGATGAGCGAGGAAACGGAAATAGAATAAAAAACTTTAATTGAATGGAGAAAACCGTAGGTTTTCAACCTTAATTCCCTTGATTTGCATAAAGCAGCGGCAGAAACACTGTTTTTCAACAATGCTTCTGCCGTTTTTTATTCGGTTATGCCTAAATGCGACAGCCCCGTTCTTATTATGAGAAATTACTTGTTGTAAAATTCAACGAGGTCAACGAGTCTCTCGTACTTCGCCTTTGCGGTTGCCTCAGCCTTCTCGAAGAGCTCCTTCGCTCTCTCGGGGAACTGCTGAGCAAGACGGGTGTAACGAGCTTCGTTCGTGATGAAGTCCTGATAGTTGCCGGTAGGCTCCTTGGAATCCAGCGAGAAGGGATTCTTGCCCTCTGCCTTCAGCGAAGGATTGAAGCGGAACATATGCCAGTAACCGGTCTCAACAGCTTTCTTCATCTCAGCCTGGCAGTTTGCCATACCCCCCTTGATGGAGTGCATCTCGCAAGGAGCGTAGCCGATGATAAGCGAAGGTCCGGGATATGCCTCAGCCTCGGCAATTGCCTTCAGCGTCTGGTTCATATCTGCGCCCATAGCGATCTGAGCAACGTATACATAACCGTAGGACATAGCGATCTCTGCAAGATTCTTCTTGCCGATTGCCTTACCTGCAGCAGCGAACTGAGCAACCTGACCGATGTTGGAAGCCTTGGAAGCCTGTCCACCGGTGTTGGAGTAAACCTCGGTATCGAATACCATTACGTTTACGTCCTCGCCGGATGCAAGCACGTGGTCAAGACCGCCGAAGCCGATATCGTATGCCCAACCGTCACCACCGAAGATCCAAACGGCCTTCTTGGAGAGGTACTGCTTCTCAGCAAGGATCTTGGGAGCAACGGGACAGCCTGCTGCTGCAGCCTTTTCAAGCTCAGCAACAAGAGCCTTGGTTGCAGCCTCATTTGCCTTACCGTCGTTCTTGGTTGCGATATAATTCTCGGCAGCAGCCTTGAATTCTGCAGAAGCCTTCTCGGACTGAGCCATCTCCTCAACCATAGCGATCAGCTTATCGCGGATTGCCTTCTGGCCGATATACATACCAAGACCGTGCTCTGCGTTATCCTCGAACAGGGAGTTTGCCCAAGCAACACCGTGGCCGGATTCCTTGTTTACGGTGTAAGGAGTTGCGGGAGCGGAGCCACCCCAGATGGAGGAACAACCGGTTGCGTTGGAGATATACATTCTCTCACCGAAGAGCTGGGTGATAAGACGAGCGTAAGAGGTTTCTGCACAGCCTGCGCAGGAGCCCGAGTACTCAAGGAGGGGCTGCTTGAACTGGCTACCCTTAACGGTTACGTTGATAAGCTCGGGCTTCTCGGAAACCTTTGCAACAGCGTAGTCATAAGCGGGCTGCTGATCAAGCTGAGTAGCGATGGGCTTCATCTCGATTGCGGGAGCCTTGCCGGTCTTAGCAGCGTTTGCGGTTACAGGGCAAGCCTTAACGCAAAGCGTGCATCCCATACAGTCAAGGGGAGAAACAGCCATCGTGAACTTATAGGTGGTCTTTGCAACGGGTGCCTTCGTGAACTTAGTTACCTCGGGAGCTGCTGCAGCCTCGGCCTCGGTCATAGCGAAGGGACGGATGCAGGCATGAGGACAAACGAACGCACAGTTGTTACACTGGATACAGGTTTCGGGATTCCACTGAGGAACGGAAACGGCAACGCCTCTCTTCTCGAATGCGGCAGAGCCCTGGGGGAAGGTACCGTCTGCATACTTAGCGAAGGTTGCAACGGAAAGGCTGTCACCCTGCATCTTGCCAACGGGAACAACGATGTCGTTTACGAAGTCAATGAGCTCTGCTCTCTTACCAACAACCTTAGCTGCGGGAGCGGTCTCACCTGCATTTGCCCAATCAGCGGGAACGGCAACCTTGGTAAGAGCATCCTTACCTGCGTCGATTGCGGCATAGTTGAGGTCAACGATAGCCTGTCCCTTCTTGATATAGGACTTGTATGCAGCCTTCTTCATGTAGCCGATTGCTTCCTCGATGGGAAGAATGCCTGCAAGAGAGAAGAATGCGGACTGAAGAACGGTGTTCTTAACCTTTGCGTTACCAAGGTCGATAGCAATCTTGGTTGCGTTGATGGTGTAGAACTGAACGTCGTTCTTTGCGATATAGGTCTTAACCGATGCGGGAAGGTGCTTATCAAGCTCCTCTACAGACCAGGGGCAGTCCAGAAGGAAGGTACCGCCGGGCTTCACGTCGGAGATCATATCGTACTTGTTGAGGTATGCGTTGTTGTGGCAAGCAACGAAGTCAGCCTTATTGATATAGTAAGAAGACTTGATGGGGCTATCACCGAAACGAAGGTGAGAAATAGTGATACCGGAGGTCTTCTTGGAGTCATACTGGAAGTATGCCTGGATGAACTTATCGGTGTGGTCACCGATGATCTTGATGGAGTTCTTGTTTGCACCAACGGTACCGTCGCCGCCCAGACCCCAGAACTTGCACTGGATCATATCCACGGGAGCGGTGTTGGGAGCCTTCTGCTCGGGGAGAGAGTGACCGGTGAGATCATCCACGATACCGATAGTAAAGTGGTTCTTCTGCTCGCCTGCCATGTTCTCGTAAACCGCGAAGATGGAAGCGGGAGTGGTGTCCTTAGAGCCAAGACCGTAACGTCCGCCAAGAACCTTCACGCCGCATCTGCCAACCTCGTTGAGAGCTGCGATAACGTCAAGGTAAAGGGGCTCGCCAAGAGAGCCGGGCTCCTTGGTTCTGTCAAGAACAGAGATAACCTTTGCGGTTGCGGGAATTGCCTCAGCAAGCTTCTCGGCAACGAAGGGTCTGTAAAGACGAACCTTAACAAGACCAACCTTCTCGCCCTTAGCAAGGAGGTAA
The DNA here is from genome assembly GCA_045632465.1 of Eubacteriales bacterium. Classification (GTDB taxonomy): domain Bacteria; phylum Bacillota; class Clostridia; order Oscillospirales; family CAG-272; genus UBA1740. The sequence goes on along the minus strand of JAZQWS010000344.1, from coordinate 12,532 downwards.
TCGATAACTTCCTCTGCTACGTCGCAAACAGAGCCCATAGCGATGATCACGCGATCAGCATCGGGTGCGCCGTAGTAGTTGAAGAGCTTATAGTTTGTTCCAAGCTTAGCGTTAACCTTGTCCATGTACTCCTCAACGATTGCGGGAAGCGCATCGTAGTAGGGGTTGCAGGACTCTCTGTGCTGGAAGAAGATATCGCCGTTCTCAGCAGAGCCTCTCAGCATGGGAGCGGTTTCGGGGTTCAGAGATCTTGCGCGGAAAGCGGCAACAGCATCCCAATCCACCATATCAGCAAGATCCTTATAGTCCCAAGCGGCAACCTTGGTGATCTCGTGAGAGGTGCGGAAGCCATCGAAGAAGTTCAGGAAAGGAACTCTTCCCTTGATGGTTGCAAGGTGGGAAACGGCGCCAAGGTCCATAACCTCCTGGCCGTTGCTCTCTGCCATCATGGCAAAGCCGGTCTGGCGGCAGGAATAAACGTCGGAATGGTCACCGAAAATGTTCAGCGCGTGAGAAGCAACGCATCTTGCGGAAACGTGAATAACGCAAGGAAGCAGCTCGCCCGCGATCTTATACATGTTGGGGATCATAAGAAGCAGACCCTGGGAAGCAGTGTAGGTGGTGGTCATAGCACCTGCAGCAAGAGAACCGTGAACGGAACCTGCGGCGCCTGCCTCGGACTGCATCTCAACAACCTTAACGTTCGTGCCGAAAATGTTCTTTGCGGGCTCGCCGAAGATGTTCTTGTTCGATGCGGACCAGGTGTCGGTTACCTCAGCCATGTTGGATGAGGGGGTGATGGGGTAGATGGCGGCAACTTCCGTGAACGCATACGATACGTGCGCAGCAGCTGTGTTACCATCCATAGAAATTTTCTTTCTTTCTACCATTGGTTTTTCCTCCATATATGAAATTTTATATACATCAAGAATTATAAGACGCGGCATTTTTCATATGCCAACGTATATTATAGCACGAAATATATGAAAAGTAAATAGTATTATAAAGATTTTTATGATTTTCAAAGAATTTTTCACCTATCTTTTCAAAAAATGTTTTATTTTTTCTGTTTTTATGCTTAAAAGCGCCTCTTTGACTTGACAAAGCGGCGCGCGAGTTGTATAATTGTATGGTGAATATAAAAAAATTCATCAACCTTTTGTACGGTCGCCGATGGCGACAGAATGGAGATCTTTATGAACGGCGATAAAAAAACCGTGTTTTCCGGCGTGCAGCCCTCGGGCAACCTGACGATCGGAAATTATCTTGGCGCGATCAAAAATTTCTCGCGCTTTTCGGATGAATATAAAACCTTCTACTGCGTTGTGGACATGCACGCGATCACCGTGCGCCAGGTGCCTGCGGAGCTTCGCCGCCGCACCTACGAAACGCTTGCGCTCTACATGGCCTGCGGTCTTGACGAGAAGAAGAACACCCTCTTCGTGCAGTCGCACGTTCCCGCGCACGCAGAGCTTGGCTGGATCCTCGATTGCTACACGATGCACGGCGAGCTTTCCCGCATGACACAGTTTAAGGATAAAAGTGCAAAAAATGCGCAGAATATCAATGCAGGTCTTTTCACCTACCCCACGCTGATGGCGGCAGATATCCTTCTTTATCAGACCGACCTCGTGCCCGTTGGTATTGACCAGAAGCAGCATCTGGAGCTTGCGCGCGACATTGCGATGCGCTTCAACCAGATTTACAGCGACACCTTTACCGTTCCCGAAGGATATATTCCGACCGACACGATGAAGATCATGTCCCTCGCCGCGCCGACGCAGAAGATGTCCAAATCCGACGAAAACACAAACGCCGTTGTTTATATTCTTGACACGAAGGACGATATGATCCGCAAGTTCAAGAAGGCCGTTACCGACTCGGAGGCTGAGGTGCGCTATGCGCCCGGCAAGGACGGCGTTAACAACCTGATGACCATTTATCATGCCTTCACCGGCAAGACCTTCGAGGAGATCGAGAGAGAATTTGCGGGCAAGGGATACGGCGACTTCAAGGTTGCCGTTGGCGAGGCCTGCGCGGACGGACTTGCACCCGTGCGTGCGGAGTTTGACCGACTGATGGCAGACAAGGCATTCCTCGAAAGCGTTATGAAAAACGGCGCAGAGGAAGCGGCTTACTACGCAAGAAAAACCATGTCCAAGGTTAGAAGAAAGATCGGTTTTGTAAATTAATATTTACATATCAAAAGAAAGACAGTGGAAGAGATGCTGACAAGGCCCCTCTTCCACTTTTTTATTGCCGATGAAATTTTTCTTCTTTTTTCTTTTCACCTTCGCGCTTTCCATGCTTTCCATGCCCACCGTGCGGCGCGCAGGTCTCGTGCTCGGCGCGCTGGATATTCCCGATACGGGGCGGCATCGCCACGCAAGACCGACCGTTAGGCTCGGGGGTGCGGGCATCTTTTTCGCCTTTTTTGTTTCCCTGCTTCTTTTCTGCCGCCCGATCGAAAAAACGGCGGCGGCGCTCCTCATCGGCGGCGGCACGATTTTTCTTTGCGGCGTTTTGGATGACGTGCGCGGGCTTTCCCCTATCACGAAGCTGATCCTGCAAGGTCTCTCTGCGCTGATCACCCTGCCCGTGCTTGGTATTCCCGAGGCATTTTCCTTTCTTTCTCTCTCCATCCCTCTCCCTGCGACACTCGGCTATGCTTACGGCGCATACCGCTTCCTTCTTTATATGAACGGCGTGAATTTCACGGATGGGATCGACGGGCTCTGCGCCTGCAGTTCGCTCGTTGCGCTCTTTGCCTTCGGCATCACCTTCTTTTATCATGGCGAGCGCGAGGCGGGGCTTCTTTCGCTTCTTCTTTTTTTCGCCCTGCTCGGCTTTCTTCCCTTCAATCTCTCCCCTGCATCGCTTTTCATGGGAGATTCGGGCGCCCAGCTGCTCGGTCTTGCACTCGCCGTTTTCGCGATGACGCCGATCAACGGGCGGCTCTGCACGGAATTTTCCTTTTTCCTCGCGCTTCCCGCTTTAGACACCTTCGTTTCGGTGGGGCGGCGGATCTTGAAAGGAAAAAGCCCCTTTCGGGCAGACCGCGGGCATCTGCATCATTTGCTTTTGCAGATCGGTCTTTCGCCGAAAGAGGCTCGAAAAATTCTCGTATTTTTTTCTATGGGCGCATCTGCCCTTGGGCTTTTGTTGCTTTTGCCACGCGTATAACACGGTGCTTTATTCCATGTCGTCACGGAATTTGGGCTTGATATGATAGAAATCCAAAAGGCAGATGAGAATCAAGGCCGTTAGTCCCGCGGTGAAGCCGCCGTTATACAGAACGAAGCCGCCGTGCATCTCGTCCGTCACGGTGCAGATCGTTGCACCGAGGAAGCCTGCCAAAGTACCAAATCGCTTACCGTATTTTCCTGCCAAGGGGCAAAGTCCGGTGGCGAAGGCGAAGCCGTTTACGTAGCTCTGTGTTCCGAGTGTCCATGCCACGGGGCGGCCGAGCGCCACGCAAAGCAACGAGCACACCACGAAGAGAGAGGCATAGCCGAGCGCGATCGGCGCAATGTTGCGCGGATGCTGTCCGTCTGCCGAAAAGGAGAGTGCAGCGAATACAACGCCAACCGTTGGGCCCGTAAAACAAGCCGCCGCAGGCAAGCCAGGGATCAGAAGCGGAAGCGCGAAAACAGCGTTCAGGTACAGAAGAAGCGTGAATCCATACACGCCGAAGTTCACAAAGCAGAGCGGAACGCCGTGCAAGTGATAAAAATCCGTTCCGTATCCGCTGGCACCAAGCAACGATCTATAACCGCAAAAGCTTCTTCCGTTCAGGAAAAATCCAAGGAAAAGCGAGATCGTGAAGAGCAGGAGGAGCGAAGCCTCTGCAAAGATGCCCTGCGCGGAAAGCAAGGTCGGAAGCGGCATACCCGCGGTGATCGAGGGGGCGGGCTCGGAAATTCCAAGGCTCGGATATAAGAACGAATAGAGAAAGAGACCGAGAAGACCAAGCGCAAGGCCTGCCTTATACATATTGTAACCGCGGTGCATCGCGGTTGTTCCCGGCAAAACGGCGGGCGCGAAGAAGCCCGAGAAGATCGAAAGAAGAATCGAAAGCACAAGTCCGATCACCGAAAAGCCGAACTTATCGCGATCCGGCATGGGATATGCAAACAGAAGATCGCTCACAAAGGGAGCAAGCGCCGTTGCAAAAAGCATGATGTGCGCGTTTTCCGAAATCTTCACGCGGCGCACGAGGCAATACAAAAGAACACCGAACATCGGAAGCCAAAGATTCAGAAAATTCAATCCGTAAAATCCGTGCGCCACCACCAGAAGATACGCGGCAAACGCCGTTGCGTTGATCTTCAGGCGCGAGAAATAGATCACGACATTGGCGATCAAGCCGCAAACGCCCACGTTAAAAAAGCTGACGGCAACACCCGCAAGCGCAAAATAATCGGTTACAAGACGGCTCGGCGAGATCAGCACGCGCCAAAGCGAAGAAAAGAAATCCCCCTCCTTCAAAAACAGCACGGCCGCAAGTGAGCAAAGAAGAAAATATAGGCTCAAAAAGAGCATAAAGCGAGACATTCTTTTATCATCGCGAGAAAAAAACGCCTCTTTTGAAAATTTACTGTCCATTTTTCACTCCGTTTTTTTGACGTACTCTATATTTTACTCCTTTTCCGAAAAAAAATCAAGAGGGGAATGCGAGTTTTATTACGAGTAAAAACAAGAAAATCCCGCAGGCAGAAAAAATCCGATCCGCGGGATTTCTTATTTGATTATTCCTTTTCCTTCAAGCGGCGCTCGCAAAGCGGCCCGAAATCCGGCGTTTTCCAGCTTTTATTATAGCCGCCGAGACCTTGATCCTGCGGCATTCGGTAATCGGGGAGATTTTCCCTTTCGGTGAAAACCTCACGAATCGCTTGCAGATATTTGAAACCGAATTTATGGCTCGGAGCCACGAAATGCCCCTCGTCCCATTCATTCCAGTTGTCGATCATGATGATCTTCCTTGCCCAGGCATCCTCGGGGAGCGCATCGCTGATTTCCTTCATCCTTTGCAAAAGCTTTCTGAATTTCTCGGGCGAAAGATACCATATTTTTCCGTAATCTCTGAATCGGTATCCGAGATCGATCCATCTTTGCGAGAATCGCGGCGTTGCATCCTGGAAGCAGGAGGCCGTTGGAATAAAGGCCTTATTTCCTACCGAGAGATTTTGAAGGAAGCGCTCGCATTGCCCCTCGATAATCTTTTCTTCATCCGAAAAATAATCGCACGGCGCATCGTATCCCGCGTTATATCCAAAGCGGAAATCATAGCCGCGCGCGAGCATTTCATCGTTTCTGTCTTGCTTTGGCAAATTATTGCAAACGGCAAAAATCATACCGTCAAAGCCTTCCCCCTTCGCATACTCGCGGCAAAGATCGAAGGTTCTCTTTTGGCTTTCAGCACTCTCAAAGCACTCGCGCGAAAGTCTTAACTGGTTATAAACGAACAGCACGGGCTTATTATCTATAATGAGATAATTTCCGCGTTTGAAATAGGTTTCCATCCAAAAAGGCATCAGATTTTCGAGCATATCACGCTCATCCGTGCCGCCCCAGCGCTCGCTTGCCTCAAACATGATGGCAAACTTCATCTTCTCGCGGAATTTTGCATTGAAAAGCGCCTCGTGGATGCCGTGACCGCAACGAAGATCCCTGGCGGTGACGGGCTTGCCCATATTTTCCTTTTTTCTGTACCAGCAGTAAATAAAACAGTTGATGCCATGCTCGGTTGCCCATTTGATCTCCCAATCGCAAACCTCGGGATTTTCCTCGTCGTAATATCCCATCAAGGGCGTTCTGTCCGGAAAATCCTCGGCAAGGTCGTTAAAGCCGTTGTGAAGCCCCGCCGCGCCGTATTTCCACGCCGCGTAGTAATGCGCGGCAACGATGCGATCGGGCTTTGCGGGATTCGGCTCGGGGATATATTCGCTGAATTTGATGTTATACATAGCACTCTCCATTCTGTCGCCTACAGCGACTACACAAAATATAGTATAATTTTCGGTAATGCTTGCATCGATTTGGATGAAGGCTCCAAATCGCGAAAATTTGATGGCGTGAACACTTAAGCCAAACACAGATGAATGTTATTTCACGCCGATTCTCCTATTCTTTAATTTTAAGGTAAAAGGCGGATATTTTCTTCTTCAAGCACGGGGGCTTCGTTTTGCACGAGAACGCGGAAAAGATTCTTCGCCGCGCGCTCGGCAAGGAGCAAAAAGCCCTTTTCATTGATGTGGTCATTTTTATATCCGAAAAAGCTATCGCGGCAATCGCGGTACTCCTCGGGCGGCGGCGAAACAAACCATTCCTTCTCATTTTGCCCGGGATAGACAAAATACGAGGCGGCTCTCGTCAGCATATAGGCGTCCTCACGGTGGGAAACGAAATTCTCTTGCGCGCGCATGATCTTATAGATTCCGTCCTCGCCGAAGTAATCGATGCGAATACAGAAAAAGTGCGTAAATCCGCTTTGCTTCAGCGCCTCCCAAAGAACGTCCATCTTGGTTTCGTATTCGACGGAAGAACGCCAAGCATCCCCCTCGCCTTGAAGCCAGAAAAAGCATCTGTTGCCCGAAAGCTCTTTTCCAAAGCGCGCCTCGGCATCCGCAAAAAAATCGCGGCTTTTTTCAAAAAAGTATTCGGCCGCCCCCGCCAAGCGCGAGGAGGAAGCAATTTTCGTTTCATAGCTTGTGCCAAAGCGCTCGTTATAGTCCTCTATGCGCCGCGCGTATTCCTCTGCCATTGCATCCGTCAGATAATAATTGATGGAAACGCATCCCTTGGCAATATGCGCATAAGCCGATGTGCGGCCGAGGGCTTCCCATTCTCTTGCAAGAAAGGGGGCGAGGGTGGCACCGTCCTGCGCAGTGGACTCCGAGAAATCCGAAAAGGAATACAGAGTCTTCTCCTTCTCCGACTTAAGATTGGACATCGCCGGACAAAAGAAGGTATTCTCAACGTAATTTGCCAGCAGACTCTTCCCTTTTTCGTCCATCGCGTCTGCGCCGTACGCACGCTCAAGATCTATATAGGAAAATTCGCCTGCAGGATACGCGGAGGAAACGAAATCTCCTCTCTCCGCGCCAAGGCGGCGCGCTTTATGCTTATATTCAAAGGAATCCGAAAACGAAACGGCTTCCTTCGGCGCAAAAACCGATGCGCCCATCATATTGGATTGCCCTGCAAAAACGAAAAGATCTCTTTTCATAAAGCATCTCCATTTTTTGATTTCCATCTTGATTTTAGCATGGATTCGTGTTATAATCAAGATGATTTTTAAATCAAAATTTGTGTAAAATAAAGATTTGAGGCGCGCTCCTATGTTGTTTTCGGATATGCATCCATTCGTGCGATATGCGCAGATTTTAACCCTGCATGAAAAAAGCCGTTTTGACGAGGTTATCCCTCTCGATGCGAGGCTCTTTTTTCTGCAAAGCGGAAGCGGACTTTTTATTATTGAAGGCAAGGAATATCACTTGCGCGAAAACGATCTTCTGATCATAAATGCGGGAATTTCCTATCAAATATGCCCTATAGGCAAGCAGGCTTCCTATCTGCAGGTCAATTTTGATTATGATATGGCGGCATCCGAGCACACTGCGCCCGTGATTCCCCTAAAAAAGAAGGATTTCAAAAGGGAGATGCTGCTAAGCCCCATCGTTTTTGAAGACTATCCCATCCTTTCGGGTGTTCTTTTTCTCAAAAACATGGAGATATTGCAAAAAAGACTGCACGGCATCATCAGCGAATTTTCCTTGCGACTTGAGTTTTTCAAAGAAAAAACGAGCAGTCTTTTATCCACCTGCATCATCGATGCCGTGCGCGCGCATCAAACGATTCTCACCACGGGTGAAGACAAGGTATCAGCCGCAGTAATCGCCTTTATTCACGAAAATTATGCAGAGCCGCTGACCAACGCATCCATCGGCGCACATTTCAATTATCACCCGAATTATATCAGCCATCTTGTCAAGGCATCCACGGGGCTTTCTCTGCATCAATATCTGATCCACGTGCGGCTGACAAAGGCGGTTTCGCTTTTGCAAAACACATCCCTTCCCATCAGCGAGGTGGCGTCGGCCTGCGGATTTTGCGATTTAGCCTATTTTTCGGGATGCTTTAAGCGCACGTTCAAGGTAAATCCCTCAAAATTCAGAAACGCATAGACAAAAAACACAGCATTTTTATTTTTTTCAAAAACTTTTTTCAAAAACCTATTGACAAACGCCCGAGAATTTGTTATAATATCATACGTCCGTAACGGATATAGGTTGCTGCTATGGCTCAGTTGGTAGAGCACATCCTTGGTAAGGATGAGGTCCCCAGTTCGAATCTGGGTAGCAGCTCCAAAAAAGCACCCTCGCAAAAGCGGGGGTGCTTTTTTACCGCTATTATCGATTCGAACTGCGTTTTTGCGCCTTGTGCGCAAAATCCAGTTCGGTTACCCCGCCCGAAGATCGGGATGCTTGCATACCAGGCGCAGGGCGCGGGTATTTTCGCCATAGGCGAATACCTGGGTAGCGCGCACCCAATAGGGTGCGTTTTTTGTTTTGAATCCGACACTCGTTGATTCGGATCGGGTTTTTGCGCTTTGCGCAAAAAAGCCTTCTCGACTGCTTTTTCGCAATTCGAGAAGGCTTTTTTTGATTAAATCTTATCCTTCAAGGTTCCCTTTTTATAGCGTGTCAGCAAAACGGCTACCACGGCGGCATACGTAAAATGCGTGAGAACGATCGAAATCGGGAAGCCAAGATAAACATTCTCGATCGTGCTCGGGAAAAGTGCCGTGCCGTAAACAAACTGCATCCAAAAAGTGCGGAATCCGCAAATTCCAACCAGGCTGATCACGGTTTGCAACGTTGGATATCCCAGCGCCACGATGGTGACTGCCAAGGGATTGATGGCAATGATATAAAGGGCGATCGTGTTCCACATACGCAGAACTCCGATGCGAAGCGCCTCCGCATCATTGCCTGCAAAAACGGAGATCAGGCGCTCGCCAACGGACAAGGCCAAAGCGGAGAGCACAAGCATTGTGACAAACTCGGCCAAAGCCACGCAGAAAAAGGAGCGAAGCACCCGATCCTTCTTTTTTGCTCCCATATTCTGCCCGATAAAGGTGGTGGCGCTGGCATTCATGCCGTTTCCTATATTGCTGATTATGCCCTCATACTGAATGCAAGCCGTGTTGCCCGCGATGGCGGATGGGCCAAAGCTATTGATCGCCGATTGCATCTGCAAATTCGCAATCGGGTACAGCGAGGCAGCAACGGCGCTCGGAACACCGTAGCGCAGGATCTGCCGCACAACCGAAAAATCAATACAGATTTTTTTATAATCCCAACGGCAAACGCCTTCCGTTTTCACCATCAGGCGCACGCAGAGATAGGCGGCAAGCGCGTTTGCAATCAAGGTGGAAAGCGCCACTGCAAGCACCGCGCGCTCAAAAATCAAGCAAAAAAGAATATTCAGCACAACGTTGAGGCCGCCGCCAATCAGCATATAGTACAAGGGATGGCGGCTATCGCCCGAAACGCGGATGGCTCCGGCGACGTAATTATACAGCAGATGAAACGGCATACCGAGCGTATAGACAACGGCATAAAGCATCGCATCGGAAAGGCACTCTTCCGGGCAATTCGTCCAAAGCAGGAAGGGGCGCATGATGAATGCGCCAATCAGCGCAAGCAAAACACCCACAGCAAGCGAAAAGAGCACCATCGTGGAAAGCGCATTCTGCACCCTTTCTCTCTGCTTGCTACCGAAAAGATGCGAAAGAATCACCGTTCCGCCGCTTCCAAGGCCAATCGCAATCGAAAGAAGAAGGCTGACGATCGTTGAGGATGCGCCAACGGAGGCTACCTCGTTTCCAACCGAAAACCAGGAAAGCACCATCATATCCGCAGATTGATACAGGGTTGCAAAAATGTTGGAGAGAATGATCGGGATCGAATAGGTGATCATCGCGGAAAGAAGCGGTCCTTCCGTTGGATCAACGTCTGTGCGTTTTGTCAGTTTCATAAAGCTCTCTTTCAATTATCTACAGGGAGAAGCCCATCAAAACGTAACCAGCACAACCGTGTTGTTCTTCACAGTCTGAATCGCGGGCGACCAGGAGAGCATTCTGTCATCGTCCAAAACGTACCATCTCGCATCCGAGAGATCTGCGCCCTCGATCGAAAGCGCCTTATCCTCTCCCGAAATATTGGAGATCATGAGAGCGTTTTTCTTTCCGTTGCTTGCGCAAACGGCATAAACGCCATTCTCAAGTCCATCCAAGGCAACCTGCTCGCCGAGCTTATAAAGCTCCGAGAAGGCGGCGAAGGCATAATAGCCGGGCGAAAGCTTGGGGGCGCCGTGCTTCAGCGTGGGAAGGAAAAGTGCCGAATAGAGGCTTCCGTCCAAACGCGCATCGTACACCATCAGCATATCCATGGGGGTATTCTGCGATCCGAGCATCGTTGCCGCAATTTCCGCGCCGTGCACGGCCTTATCTCTTTCCTGGCGGCAGGGGGGATTCCACTCGTTGACGTGCTTCTCCACGTGGCCATAGCCATAGGCCTGCAGCTGCTCGCACACCCATTTCACCTCGCGCAGGAATTTTTCGGGCGCGGAATAGCTATGCCAGGAGAAGAAATCGATCGGCGAGCCATGCGCCTTGATGTACTTCATAAAGCCATGGAAGAATTCAAGGAAATATTTCGGGCGGATCGCCGCCTCGGTGGCAAGAAATTCCTCGGTTTCAACGGCGGCATAGAAGCCGATGGCGGCGTATCCGCCGATCTTGATATTCGGGAATTTTGCCTTCAGGTGCTTGGCGGCAACGTCATAAAGGCGATAATAATCCTCTGCCGTTCCGTTCCACATCTGGGAAATTCTGAGACCGTCATCCGGCTCATTCCAGATCTCCCAATATTCAATATCATAATGGAAGCCGTTTGCCCAGCCCTCGTTATAGTGCGCTATGATATGCTCGCAGATTCTTGCCCACTTCTCATAGTCTGCGGGCGGATCGATGCGATAGGACTTCACCTCAGCATGGTTTTCGATGGTAACGCCGAGACGGTAATAAGGCTTCAGCCCATTTTTCGCAAGCGCGGCAAGATAGGAATCCGTGAAAGCAAAGTCATAATTCTTCGGATCGGTTTCATCCGCATCAAAATCGCGGAAGATATTCGGCACGTCCACGTAGCGATAGCCGCCGTACAAGCCGCCAACGTCATGCAAACGAACGTAGGGAACGGAAATATCCGAAAGAAGATGAAAATAATTATAATTATCGAATCCAAGGCCGCCGCCCATAGGCGCTTGACCGGTTGCGTTCATAGCCTTGATTTTACCGATTTTTTGATTCAAATCAACCTTAAGTTGCATAAAAACCTCCATATAGATTTAATATATCTTCATTGTATCACCCCGGAGACAATTTGTCAACCGAATTCTTGAATTCGCCCGATTTTCTTTCATCCGATTCCAAAAAAGGAAGGCCGTTTTTTCTTCTTTTCTTTGAAAAGTACCATTATCACCCTTTTTCATAAAATACAAGGATTTTGCGAAAACTCAAAATATATTTTTCTTTTATTTTTCCAAAGGGCTTTAAATCCCTGCGCGCATGTGTTATAATAAATACATATAAATATAAATTTTGGCGAGGTCAATTATGAAAACCAACGATATGCTCCACGGCTTCCGCGTTCTTCGCGTGCGCGAAATTCCCGAGGTGGAAGGAACGCTTTACGAAATGGAATACGAGAAAAACGGAGCAAAGCTTTGCTATCTTGCGCGCCCCGATGAAAACAAAACCTTCTCCATCGCCTTCAAAACCGTTCCGACGGACAGCACCGGCGTTTTCCATATCTTAGAGCATTCCGTGCTTTGCGGATCGGAGAAATACCCTGTGAAGGAGCCCTTCGTTGCGCTTCTCAAGGGATCGATGCAGACGTTCCTTAATGCATTCACCTTCCCCGACAAGACGATGTATCCCGTTTGCTCACGCGTGGAAAAAGATTTTCACAATCTGATAGACGTTTATATGGATGCCGTTTTGCATCCCGCGATCCTCACCCGCCCCGAGATCTTTCTGCAGGAGGGATTTCACCTCACGACGGAGGAGGACGGGACACACAAGGCAAGCGGCGTTGTTTACAATGAAATGAAGGGCGCGTATTCCTCCCCCGAGGACGTTCTTTCGGAATATATGAACCGCCTTATATATCCCGACACCTGTTACGGGCAGGATTCGGGCGGCGAGCCGAATTCCATCCTGAAGCTCACCTATGAGGAGTTTCTCGCGGCGCACAAGACCTTCTACCACCCCTCGCAGGCACTGATCTTCTTGGATGGCGATCTGGACATTGATGCCGCGCTTACGCATCTTGACACCTTCCTTGCGCCCTACGAAAGATGCACCGACAGCATTCCCGAAATTGCGGAGCAGCTCCCGCGCGGCCACAAGGAGGCAACCGAATATTACGAGGTGACGCCCGACGAGGAGGACGACGGCGGCAAGGCA
>JAZQWS010000343.1:0-11687 GCA_045632465.1 Eubacteriales bacterium | reverse complement strand
CATCCGAGCGAACCTTCATAATATAGGGCTCAACGTATGCCATCGGCGGGAGTGTGCGAACTCTGCGGCCTTCCTTACGATCGCCGAAGCGGCGACGTCTCGGTTTGTAGGCTGGTGTATCATAAGTTATAATATCTTCATATCTGAAATCCTGCATATGATTTCCTCACATTCTAAACTAAGGTGAATAGCCAATAAACACATTTTATCACAATAAAGGAAAAATGTCAAGTTTTTTCGCATTTGGTCTACAAACCACTCATTGCGATTTATCGAGCTTATCCTCCATCTTGAGGAAATTTTTATCCCGAGTCATGCGATTCACGTTCAGCTGATGAAGCTGGTAATCGTTGAATTGATCCTCGATCTTGCGAATCTTATAAGGCTTAAAGATCTTGGAATACCGTCTCCGAGGCGCGTTCCGTCACCGCTCATGATATCGTACTGTGAAAGACCAATCATCGTCTGCGCAATGGTTTCCGATGCTCTCACCTGCTGTACAAAGGCTTCCGCATCCTTGCGACCTCCGAATTTCTTAAGGTACTTCTCAACGCCGTAAAGCTCGTCTACGCCCTCGATATAGAGCTTGTCCTTCGCGGAAATGAAGCTTGCCTTGATCTTCTCCTTCATCTTCGGCTTGGGCTCGTCAAAGCAGCTCTTCGCTACGTTGCCGATCGTGGGAGATTCGGTGGATTCTTCTTCTACGGCATAGCGGATGTCGTCAGAAAGTGATCCAATTGAGCGCGTGACACCAAGTTTTTTTGCTACATCTTTGGACAAAACCTCATTTATTAGCGGAATATCCTTGACATTTTGCAAAAAGTCTGCTATACTTATAGTACGATAACCCGAGGAGATGAGGGGGCTTTGCCCCGTAACAGCCGCGCCACGCTTGAGAGTGGGATTAGGGTTATCTATTTTTTTACCTCTTTACAAATGCGTTGACTTGATCAGCAGTAATTCTTTGAGAATTGCGAGTGCCGATTTGATTCGTCATCAAGTACACGTCTTTGATATCACCATACTGTCCTGCTTTGCTTCTCATAGGCGAAAAGTAAAAACCGAAACCATATGTGCCATCGCGCGCCTTCTCGGCCTCAAATGACGTGAACTTTGCATTTGTTCCATGGTAATAATGCTTTGTTACACCGTCCTTGAGAGTCATCGCACCGGCAGAAATTGCCGCATCGTCTACCATCCTCTGCGCGGTTTCCATGTCGCCGCGCTCTACGGCGGAGAGATAGGAGTCGTCGATAGAGAAACGAGATGATTTATCAAATTTTATTTTTTCGTTACCCCTAATATCGTACTCGCCGATTTGATCACTTCCGATTCTGTTGCTCTGGGATTCTTCTTGATATACCCCACCAGATCGTCTATTGCCTGTTTGTTTCCATCCATCATCGCCATTATCCCGAATATCGTGTCCTCCGATAGTCTCATGGCGCATAATACATGTAAAAAGGTCTTCTCGTATGTTTTCATTGTATTCCTCGATTTCCTTCGCGATTTCGCTCCGTTGTTTTTCTGTGTACGATGCAAGCTCTACAAATCCATCATCGGATTTTTCAAGAAGCACCCATTTTCCTTTGCGATAAAAAAGTTTTTGCTCTCCGATATATGTTTTATCGGAATGTGCCCATATCATAGCATTGGTTTCAAACCCATTTATATAGGCTCTTTTATTATACCTTTTTTGGAGCTGGTTTGTCAATATCCTCCACCGCCGCGCGGATGTTTGATCCATGGACGCGGTTAGTTTTTCTCTGCGCCATGATATCCTCAGGCGAATGAATAAGATTGCCGCGTTTTCGGCGTATTCCGCGCTCTCTTTTTCGTTGGCGAATTCGCAGACACCCTGAAATCAAAGAAAAAGGCCAAGATAAGAACATCTTGGCCTTTTGTTTGTTAAAAGCGTTCCTTTTTAATTATGCGTATGCCTTAATTCCTACAGGGCAATCCTCTATCGCGATCGAAACCGTCATAACAAGATTTACATCCTTGGTAATGGGATCCAACTTCTTGAGCATTTCTTCAAAAGCAACTACATCATTGCCGCATATTTTTAAGGAGGAGTCGATAAACAAATCGGTAATATCGCTATTGGATGCAAGGATACCTGCAATAAAGCCATAAAGCGAGGTGGCATCAACAATGCCATATGCATCGGTATCAATAAGTCTTGCCTTATAAGTAATATCCAGCTTCAGTTTATTTCCCTTTTCGATGCAAACAACAGAGCCCTGGGAAGTTGCAACTGCGTTGTTGACAAGCTCAATCAAGGTCTTGGTTTTTCCGCTGCCCTTTGCACCGATAAATAATTTAATCATAGTTCTTATCCTCCTGAATTTTAATAATACCGACCATTCGGTCTTGGTACTTATATTCTATATCAAATGGAGAAAAAAAGCAAGTAGTTTTTAAAAAAAATACGCAAAATCAATGATATTTTTTATCACTTTCCACAATTTTCACAAAAAGAATCAGATATTTTTGATACCTTTTGCCAATTCCTGCGCAAGCTCCTCATACCCGGGCTTACCAAGAAGGGCAAACATGTTCTTTTTATAGGCCTCAACGCCGGGCTGATCGAACGGATTCACACCAAGAATATAGCCCGAAACTGCGCAAGCGAGCTCAAAGAAGTATACGAGATAGCCAAAAGAAGCGGCCGTTCTGTCCTCAAGCTCGATCACAATATTGGGAACACCGCCATCGTTATGTGCGAGAAGCGTTGCTACCATCGCAGTCTTATTCACGTAATCAAGCGTTTTGCCTGCGATGAAGTTCAAGCCGTCAACATTTGCCTCATCCATGGGAATCGTGTAGTCGCCACCGCAATCCTTTACCGTCAGAACCGTTTCAAAGAGAGTTCTCTGGCCTTCCTGAATGTATTGACCGAGAGAGTGCAGATCCGTGGAGAAAATTACGGAATCCGGCAAGATACCCTTGCCGTCCTTTCCTTCGCTCTCGCCGTAAAGCTGCTTCCACCATTCATTCAGCATCAGAAGGAAGGGTTCATAACCAACCATAATTTCAACGCACTTTCCCTTACGAGAGAGCGCATTGCGCAAAATAGCATATTTCAGCGCAGGGTTGTTACAAACGCACTCGGAGGAAAGCTCCTGCATTGCTTCCGCCGCACCACTCATCATTGCATCGATATCAATGCCCGCAACAGCAATCGGCAAAAGGCCAACCGCAGTCAAAACGGAATATCTACCGCCAACGTCATCCGGAACAACGAATGTCTCGTATCCCGCCTCATCCGAGAAGTGCTTCAAAGTACCGCGTGCCTTATCTGTAGTAACGAAGATGCGCTCTCTTGCGCCATCAACACCGTATTTCTTAATCAGAAGCTCCTTGAACACTCTGAATGCAATTGCAGGCTCGGTGGTGGTACCGGATTTAGAAATAACGTTAATGCAAATATCCTTGCCCTCGCAGATGGAAAGCAAATCGTTCAGCGCCGTTGCAGAGATGGTGTTTCCTGCAAAATATACATCCGGCGTATCCTTCTTCAGATTGTTATAAAGAGGGCTCTTGATAAATTCGATTGCGGCTCTTGCTCCGAGATATGAACCGCCAATACCGATAACAACAAGCACATCGCAGCTCTTTTTAATTTTTTCTGCCGCAATTTTAATTCTGTTAAATTCATCTTTATCATAATCAGAAGGGAGCGTTGCCCATCCAAGGAAATCATTTCCCGCACCCGTTTTTTCTTTTACGGTACGCAAAGCAGAGATTGCATTCTGCTCAAGGCCGCTGATTTCATGCGCGTTTACAAAGCCATTCAAAAAAGTATCGGAAACACGAAGCTTCATTTATTTTATCTCCTAAAAGTTTTTTATTTATTATACACTATACTGCCCTCTTTTTCAATAGTTTTTTGATTTTATTTCCGATTTTTTTACATGCAAATCATTCACCTTCTCGCACACCCATCGTAAAATTCAAAAGCATACGCCAAAACACCTGAAAATACTTGATTTTTGCAATAGTTTCGCAAGCGATGATATCGCTTGCACCAATTCTTTCGCCATCAACCTCGTAATATATTTTTCCCACAATGTCCCCTTCAAAAATCGGCGCTTGCAATGCTTGGGGGATATCCAAAACCATTTCTACACTTGTGCTGTTTTTTCGCACAACGGATGCGAAAGGCGTATTTTTTATTTTCATGAGCGTTTTTGTGCCGCCAAGCACCGGAATTTCACCGAGCTTTTCCTCCCCTTTCTCATAAAGTCCATAACTCGCAAAGCCTTGATCCAGAAGCCCTGTGGCAATTGAATTGCGAATATCTCTCGACGGAGCGCCCATTACAACGCAAATCAAGGAAAGTCCGTCGCGTTCCGCGGTAGCGCTGATACAATATCCCGCCTTATCCGTTGATCCGGTCTTCAGTCCGGTACACCCTTTATAATATCGAACGAGACGATTCGTATTGGTAAGCGTAAATGTGCCGTCACGGATCGAATCCTGCCAAAGCGAGCTATATTCCAATATCTTTGGATATTTTATCAGTTCCTTGGACATCACCGCGATATCTGCCGCACTTGTCAGATGCGCAACGGTCGTGTCATCAAGTCCCGTTGTATTCTCAAACTTTGTTGAAGTTAATCCAAGTTCGCGCGCTCTTTCATTCATTTTTGAAACAAAAAGAGATTCTGTTCCATAAGTATACTCCGCCAATGCCAAAGCCGCATCATTCGCACTCGCGATCACACAGCATTTCAAAAGCTCTTCAACGGTAAAATTCTCCCCTTCCTTCATAAAGACCTGGCTCCCGCCCATGGAAGCCGCCTTCGCGCTGATCTGCACCATGTCGGCAAGTTTTATCCGCTCGGCGGCGATGGCTTCCATCACAAGCAGAAGAGTCATTACCTTGGTCACGGAGGCAGGTGCAAGCGCCTCCTTTTCATTCTGTGCAAAAAGTATCGTTCCTGTAGTTGCCTCCATCAAAACGGCGCTTTTGGCTTCAATGGTTATTTTTTCCTCTGTCGCCGCTCCATTTACGGGTGGAATAATGCAAAGAATCAAGCTAAAAAGCAATGCGATCGCCACGTTACGCTTCATAATAAATTCTCCTTGAGTTTTTATTCATTTTATTTTTTAGCGGCAAAAAATATGCCGATCCGCGAATCAACTCTAAAAAAATTGTAAAGTTTTTGCATTTCCTTGTAAATATAAGAAAAATGTGCTATACTTATTGGGTACATTATAAGAATCTACCGTAAGGAGTTTTGCTGTGAAAGACCAGAATCTCAGAAAAACCTTCAGACTTTATGATCCCGCCCGCGAAGGAAAGGGTGTCAGCAAAAATGCATCCGAGCTCCCGATGAGCTTTCGCCGCTTTTTTATTTCCTTTAAAGATAACATCGGCAAGCTTGTTTCTGTAAACATTATTATGGTACTCGGAAACTTCCCATTATTGTTTGCCATTGCCGCCTTGGCGGGATACACGCAGGTTGACGTCTCGCTCCCGATATCGGATCTGTTTCAGAACATTCGCCCTTTGATCACAATCGGCGAGCCAGATGCGCTTTCACTTGTCATCTACGGAATGGAAGGAATGCAGCATCAAACGCTTTCGCCAAGCGTTTTGACCTACGTTTTTTACGGCATTGGCGTTCTGTTTTTATTTACCTTCGGCGTTGTTAATACCGGTTGCGCGTACGTGCTTCGCAATATCGCAAGGAGCGAGCCCATTTTTGTTTGGTCGGATTTCTTATACGCCGTGAAGCGCAACTACAAGCAGGCCATTCCAATGGGAATCCTGGATGCGGCGATCTGCGTTATTCTTCCGCTCAATATCTACTCCATGCTTCTCAATACATCTACGTTCTTTACATCCTTCCTTTTGTGGGCAAACATCTTTATCTTCATTGCATTCTTCTGCATGCGCTTCTATGTTTACGTGCAGATGGTTACCTTCAATCTTTCTTTCTTCAAGATCATCAAAAACTCCATGATCTTTTCCCTTCTCGGTATCAAGCGCAACCTCGTTGCTTTGGGAGCGGTTGCAATGGGATTGATTTTGGAAGCTATCTTTATTTTCTCCTTTGGAGGAATTCTCCTCCCCATCGCGCTTGCCGCGCCGCTCATTCTCTTCCTCTCCGCATTCGCTTACGTGAAGGTTTTTGCCGCTTATGCAAAAATTGATCAATATATGATCGAACCTTATAAAAAAGATGTTCCCGAAGAAGTTAACACGGAAGCCCCCATCATGCACGACGATGTGACAGAAAGAGAGCGCTTGGCCGAAATCAAGAAACGCAACAATATGAACTGATTCCTTGGAGCAGACACTTTCGTCTGCTCCTTTTTGTCATTTTCCGGAGAAATATATATATGTTAAATATTTAACTTATGAAAAACTATTGACATATCCTGCATTTAATGGTATGATATATGTGGTGAAAATTGGACTATTTATAGGTTTTCAATTGAATCCAACTACACAGTTATTATTAAGGAAGGAGAGATTTGCCGAATGGCAAATCGGGAATTCGATTTGGACAAATTTACAACCCCTGAAATTTCTGCACTTCAGACGGCGGAAGAGTTGCGTGAGCAGTTGGCCGCTACCGAGGGCGCGGAAGTCAGAACCCAGCTCGCTCAGATTTTTGATGAAGCGACCTTCGTGGAGATCGGCGCTTACACAAAGCGTTCCTTCTCCGACTATGTCAAGACCGCAAAAATGGATGAGCTTGAGGGCGTTATCTGTGGATACGGTGCTATCGACGGAAAGCTGGCCTTTGCGTTTGCGGAGGATGCAGAGCGTCTTGGCGGCGCAATTGACGACCGCCACGCAAAGAAGATCACCGATCTTTATCAGCTCGCTGTTAAGAATGGTGCCCCCGTGATTGGAATCTTCAACTCTACCGGCGCAGATATCTTTTGCGGTGCTTCCTCTCTGGCGGCATACGGAAAGATCATCAAGGCTGTGAACGATGCCGCAGGTGTCATTCCTCAGTTTGCATACGTTGCAGGCAAGTGCCTCGGTACGGCTGCAACCATCGCCGCAATGTTCGACTTTGTTGTTAAGAAGGAAGGTGCAGACTTCTATGTGAGCGCACCTCAGCTGACCGGTGCAAACAACGCCCAGGCAGATAAGGTTTCCTACGTTGGCGATGCGGCACAGTGCGCAGGATTCCTTCGTAGCCTCATTGCATTTCTTCCCGAGAATGCTGCAGTTGGTTCTGACGTTGGTGAGTGTGCAGACAATCTCAACCGCATGGTTGGCGACCTTGATTTTGGCGGCGATGCGCTCTCCTTGATCGCAACCGTTGCCGACAACGGCGTTTACTACGAAATCAGCCGTGATTATGCCCCTGAGCTTTCTACTGTATTTACCACCTTTGGTGGCGTAAAGTGCGGCGTTGTTGCAAACTCTTTTGCAAAGAATGAAGGAAAACTGACCGCTGCAGCCGCAAAGAAGGCCGCTGACTTTGTTTCCTTCTGCGATATGTTCTCTATTCCCGTGGTTACCATCGTTGATTCGCTCGGTCTCGCTACCGATGCAGAAAACGAGAAGGCATTCGCAGATGCTCTTGCAAGACTTGCGATTGCTTATGCTTCTTCCGAAAACGCAAAGGTTACCGTTATTGCGGGCCACGCAATCGGCGCATCCTTCGTTCTTCTTGGTTCTAAGGCTCTTGGCGCAGATATCGTTTACGCAACGGATAACAGCGAAATCGGTGCACTTCCCGCAGATAGCGGCGTTGCCTTCGCATGGAATCATTACGTAACCGAGGAAACCAAGCGCGAGGCTCTTGCGGATGCTTGGAAGGCAAGCGTTGCATCTCCCGTTGCCGCTGCCGCTACCGGTGAAATCGATGATATTATCAGCGTAAATGAACTGAGAGCTCGCATTTGCTCTTCCCTCCTTATGCTCTCCGCCAAGGGCAAGCATCTTGCTCTGTAATACGGAGGTTTCAAGATGAACGTTTTATTAGCTATCACGTCGGAGCAATATGGTGAGAAGATTATCAGCACCGCAGGCTTTTTCGAAACGCTTGGCTTTGGTGGCATGATGCTCGGCATTGGTATGCTCGCCGTATTTTCTGTTCTTTGCATTCTTTGGGGGGCGCTGATCCTCTTCAAGATCGGCTTCTATGATCTTCCCGCAAAGAAAAAGAAAGAAAAAGCGGCTGAAGCTCCTGCTCCCGTTGCAGCCACCACTGAGGTTCCCGTTCAAAACGATGAAGAGGAGCTGATCGCAGTTTTTGCCGCAGCAATTGCTATGGCAGAAAGCGAGTGCGCAGGCGCGAAGTTCAGAGTTGTTTCCTTCAATAGAAAATAATCATTCGGTAGCCACCACGCCATCAAAAAGTGGGGAGAAAAGGATTTTAAGATGAAAAAGTATAATATTACTGTAAACGGAAACCTCTACGAGGTATTTGTTGAGGAAGCTGATGCAACCGGCGTTGTTTCCGCTCCCGTAGCAGCACCTGTTTCCGCTCCCGTAGCAGCCCCCAAGGCAGCTACTCCCAAAGCCGCCGCTTCCACAGGCGCTGCAGGCGCAAACAAAGTAACCGCCCCCATGCCCGGTACGATCCTTGACGTTAAGGTTGCTGCCGGTCAGGCTGTTAAGAAGGGCGATGTTATCTGCGTTCTCGAAGCCATGAAGATGGAAAACGATATCCCCGCTCCCTGCGACGGCGTTATCGCTTCTATCAATGTTCAGAAGGGCGCTACCGTAGCAGCCGGCGATCTTGTTGCTTCTATCAACTAATATAAAAGAAAGTACAGGTACCAACTATGTCTGAGGCTATTAGTAATTTTCTTAGCAAGACGGGTATCGCGGCTTTCATGGGTATTGGAGAAAACGGACTTGACAAAGGACTTTGGTTGAAATACCTTGCTATGTACGTTATCATTGGCGCTCTCTTCTATCTCGCGGTTGTGAAGAAGTTTGAGCCCTTGCTCCTCCTCCCTATCGCCTTTGGTATGCTTCTTGCTAACCTTCCTGCAGCCAACCTGATGCATATGGAGTTTTTCTTCGATGAGTATTACATCACTCCCACAACAGGCTCGCTTGCATTTGAACTTCAGCAGTTTGCCGATGCGATCGTTGCAAAGGGAATCTTCTCAGCTGAGCAACTGGCGGCATTCATTCATCCCGACACCGGTATTTACACCTTTAAAGAAATTGATGCATCTGTTCTTGAGCAGATCGAAACTATCTTCAAAAGTTCAGCACTTTCTCAGAACGTAACCTTCCACGATGGTGTTTTTCACGTTAAGATGACTGCGATGATCAAAGAGGTTATCAATAACGGTGGTTTGGTAGATATTCTCTATCTCGGCGTTAAGCTCGGCATTTATCCCTCGCTGATCTTCCTTGGCGTTGGCGCGATGACGGACTTCTCTCCCCTGATCTCCAACCCCAAGTCGCTTCTTATGGGCGCCGGCGCACAGTTGGGCGTTTTCGTTGCATTCTTCTTCGCGCTCTTCCTTGGTTTCACGCCTATGCAGGCAGGTGCAATCGGCATCATCGGCGGCGCTGACGGCCCCACTGCGATTCTCGTTACCAAAACGCTTGCTCCCGAGCTTCTCGGCGCAATTGCAATTGCGGCTTACTCCTACATGGCTTTGATTCCCATTATTCAGCCCCCCTTCATGAGACTTCTCACCACCGAGAAGGAGCGCCAGATCAAAATGAGCGCGCTTCGTCCCGTTTCCAAGGTTGAGAAGGTTGTGTTCCCTATCGTCGTAACGCTCCTCGTGGTTCTCATCGTTCCGGATGCCGCACCTCTGGTTGGTTTCCTGATGCTGGGTAACCTCTTCAACGTTTCCGGCGTTACCGACCGTCTTTCCAAGACCGGACAGAACGAATTGATCAATATCGTAACGATCTTCCTTGGCGTTTCCGTTGGTGCAACCGCCAATGCTGAAAACTTCCTCGCATTCGATACGATCAAGATTATCGTTCTTGGTTTGACTGCATTTATCATTTCTACTTGCGGTGGTCTTGTCACCGGTAAGATCATGTGCAAGCTCACCGGCGGAAAGATCAACCCCCTGATTGGTTCTGCAGGCGTTTCTGCCGTTCCTATGGCGGCTCGCGTTGCGCAGGATGAGGGCAGAAAGGCCGATCCCAGCAACTTCCTTCTCATGCACGCCATGGGTCCCAACGTAGCGGGCGTTATTGGCTCTGCCGTTGCCGCAGGCGTATTCCTTAGCTTCTTTGCTTAATAGAAAGGAAAAATAGAATGTCGAAAGTTTTAATTACTGAAACCGTGCTCCGAGATGCACACCAGTCTCTCGCAGCGACGAGAATGACCACCGAGGAAATGCTTCCCATCCTCGAGCAAATGGATAAGGTCGGATACTATTCCCTTGAGGCTTGGGGCGGCGCTACCTTCGATTCCTGCCTTCGTTTCCTGAAGGAAGATCCTTGGGAAAGACTCCGTACCATTCGTAATCATGTAAAGAACACGAAGCTGCAGATGCTTTTCCGCGGACAGAACATTCTCGGTTACCGCCATTATGCAGACGACGTTGTTGAATACTTCGTTCAGAAGTCCATCGCAAACGGCATTGACATCCTCCGTATCTTCGATGCATTGAACGATGCAAGAAACCTTGAAACCGCAATCAAGGCTACCAAGAAGGAAAATGGACACGTGCAGGCTGCAATCTGCTACACCACCTCTCCTTACCACACCAACGACGGTTTTGCACAGTTTGCAAGACAGCTCGAGGATATGGGCGCAGACTCCATCTGCATCAAGGACATGTCCGGTCTTCTGAAGCCCCTGGATGCATATCAGCTCGTTAAGACGCTGAAGAACACCGTTCACGTTCCGATTCACCTTCATACGCACTACACCTCCGGTCTTGCTTCTATGGCACTTCTGAAGGCAGTTGAGGCAGGTGTTGACGGCGTTGATACCACGATTTCTCCTCTTGCAATGGGTACTTCTCATACGCCCACCGAGGCATTAGTTGCTACCCTCCAGGATTCTCCCTACGATACCGGTCTTTCCCTTGCCGATCTTGACGTTGTTGCAAAACACTTCAACGGCATCCGCGAGAAGTATCTCGCAAGCGGCCTGATCGATCCCAAGGTTCTGAAGGTTGACGTTAATGCTCTTCGTTATCAGGTTCCCGGCGGTATGCTTTCCAACCTGATTTCTCAGCTCAAGATGGCCGGCAAGTCCGACAAGCTTGAGGAGGTTCTGGAAGAGGTTGCAAATGTTCGTCGTGATGCAGGATATCCTCCGCTTGTAACGCCCTCTTCGCAGATCGTTGGTACACAGGCTGTTAACAACGTTCTTTTCGCAGACGAGGGACGTTATGCACGCGTAACCAAGGAGTTCAAGGGCCTGGTTCGCGGTGAGTACGGTAAGTGCCCCGCTGAGCTTGATCCTGAGTTCAAGAAGAAGGTTATCGGCGACGACGAGGTTATTGATTACCGTCCCGCCGACAAGATCGCGCCTGAGATCGATTCTCTGCGCCAGCGCGTTGCTCCCTACGAGGAGCAGGAAGAGGACCTTCTCTCTCTTGCACTCTTCGAGCAGGTTGCAATCAAGTTCTTCGAATGGAGAAAACAGCAAAAATACGGATTGGATGCAAATGCCGATGCTAAGAACGGCATCCACCCCATCTAATCTTATAAACTATATAAAAAATCCCGCTATCCTTTGTGGATAGCGGGATTTTTTATATAGTTTATA
>JAZQWS010000342.1:0-13224 GCA_045632465.1 Eubacteriales bacterium | reverse complement strand
TTGAAGCAAACGCTGCACATAACCGCGCTGAGCACAAGGCCGAGGCCCTTACTCAAGGGATAAAGCAATACCGCTGACAGATGCAATGCCGCAAGAGTCATAAAGTAGGAGTTGAGGAAAAGCATTACTGCCATTACAATGATATAATGCCATATAGATTTAAAGGAAAACTCTCTCTTTTCTTCACACTCGCACTTCTCTACCCTCGCCTTCATACTTATAGCAAGGTAACAAATCAGAAGCACCGCTGCGGCGAATACGTATGTATAGAAGTTAAATCCCGAAACAGCCTTTCCGCCCGCATAGCCCGCAAACCATTTCTGAGTAAACGAGCAAAGACCTTGTGTTATTCCGCAGAATATAAGAAGCAGAAGCGACTTAAAATCGAGCTTTGACTTTACGGAATTATTATACGAGCACATAACGAGCACCGCAAGAAGAAGTATAGCAAAGCCTACGTAATGATTCCACTCTATTTTTTCGTCGAAAAATGCGGCTGCGAGAGCAATCGGCAGAACAAGTCCGACGGTGAGAAAAACGTCTACGAGCATATATGCTCCGCGTCTTACGGCAAAAAGCCATACAACGACGAAGGCTGCATTTGAAATACCCGAAAGCACGGATATGAAAAATCCCAAAGAGCCGATATCAAATCCCGAAAATCCGTCGGTAATCATAACCGCAAGAAATCCGATAAGAATACAAATGCTCATTCTTAAAAAATTTGCAAACATAGCGTCGCGGCTTTCCTTGACAAATCCGCTCACCTTTTTTCCGCAAAAGCCCTTTGTCAGACCGCAAAACGTTGCAATTCCAAGTAACAAATATCCCATAATTTTCTCCTGTTTATTTTGTCGACAAGAAACTAATCCTTGACAAAATCCCGATAACTAAAGCTGTTTTTTGTTTGTTTTTAGTCAAAAACGCAAACAATAATTGTCATAAATGGCGGTTTTTCGCTTTCTTCTTTAAAAAACAAAGCACTTCAGAAGAAGTGCTTTGTTTTGAGACTTTGCTTTCGTCTTACTTTTCGTTCTTGTAGATTTCCTTAAAGTATTTGTATGTATCAACCTTAAGCTCTCCGCAAGCAGCCTCGTCACAAGCAATAACTCCGTCGGGATGAAGCTGAAGTGCGCTGATGGTCCAAGCATGGTCAACTCCGCCTTCTACACAGTGACGAAGTGCGCGAGCCTTGTTATGTCCGCTGATCAGAAGCATAACCTGCTTGGAATCGCAAACGGTGCCAACACCAACGGAAAGAGCCGTTTTCGGAACCTTGTTCACGTCGTTACCGAAGAAGCGGGAGTTCACGATGAGGGTATCCTCGGTCAGCGCGCGAACGCCGGTTCTGGAGGTAAGGGAGGTGAAGGGCTCGTTGAATGCAATATGTCCGTCAACGCCGCTGCCGCCCATGAAGAGGTCGATGCCGCCGTAGGAAGCGATCTTATCCTCATAGCGCTGGCACTCTGCCTCAAGATCCTCTGCCATACCGTTCAGAATATTGATATTCTCTGCAGGAATGTCGATATGGTTGAAGAAATTATCGTGCATAAAGTACCAGTAGCTCTGGTCATGCTCTCTGGGAAGGCCAACGTACTCGTCCATATTGAAGGTTACAACGTTCTTAAAGGTAACCTTGCCGGCCTTGTTCATCTCGATCAGCTTTCTGTAAACGCCGAGGGGCGAAGAGCCCGTGGGCAAGCCGAGAACAAAGGGACGGCTCTCCTTATGCGCGTTGATCGCGTTTGCAATATGCTGCGCGGCCCACTCGCTCATAGCATCGTAATTGTCTTTAATAATCAGTTTCATGCTTTTTTCTCCTTATTCGGAATTTTTTATAAATCTGTAGTAAATTATAGCACCTATTCTCCGATTTGTAAAGGTGTTTCGAGCATTTTTTAACACAAAAAGAGCAAGTCAGGATTTTTTCATAGCGGCATGAAAATACGAATTCTCTGCCAAGACATCCTTTTTCAATAGAAAGATCTGCTTGTCAAACTCAAAAACGAAAAAATCTGCAATCTCGCGCAAATTCCGGATCTCCGAAAGCCCGATCCGCATCTGGCGGATCAATTGATCGGAAGAGATCCAAACGATCAACGCATTCTCATACAAGGTGTAGTCATACACGGTTGTCGCGTATCTTTGCCTACTTTTTTTGAAGATTGCTTCATGCAATACAATCATTCTTATATAAACAACAATGCTCATAAACAGCAAGCCGACCGAAAAACCAACCATCCCTCTGCCATACCAAAAAGTGCAAAGCACAATCAACAGAGTGCAACAAGCAATGGAGGCGAGCATCATCTTTACAAGCCGCCCTATATATTTTTTCTCCACGGGCAAAACACTTTTAGGATCGATCTGAAAGGTATAATGCTCTCTCGGGGGCTCCTTCATATCCTCTAACAAACTGTTTTTCGGTTCCAACGTCATATCCTCCTCTTCACATATCCGCAATTTGATTTGCGACCTCTCTTTGTATAACCAAGCCTAACCTATGCATAAAGGGCTCGCTATCCTGAAAAAAATCGAAAGCATTGATCTCTCGCTCCAGCGCGCAGATACAGCTGTAAATAAAGGAAGTCGATTGCATATCCTTTGGCAGTCTTCGTACCCGAGCCGCAACGATGGAAAGGTAGCTTGCCGCAATTCTATCTCGCGCGGCCATATCCCCCGCCTTCATCTGCGCGGCGGCCTCCAGCTCCTCTTGCCGTGAAAAACGGATCTGCGCGGATGCCTTTTCAAAAAAATCCTGTGCTGAAATATATAGCATTCCATCACCTCTCTGCGCCTCGGAATATCGGCATTTTTCAAACGAAAAATAGATTCAAGGCGACAATCGCAGATCGCGAATGCCGCCTTTTGTTACAAAATAATGTGGCCGGGTGCGCTTATTCGCCGCAGTAGAACATCGCCTTCGTGATGTCCTCGGTTGCGGCCTCCTCGTGCGCGATCAGCTGGTAGGTTGCCTCGGTCAGATGCGCAAACATCGGATCGTCCATCGCGCGGCAGATGAAGGACTGGCGGGGAGAGTTGATATCCTCTCCGCTGATCTCAAAGAGGCCGTGCTTTTTGCAAAGTCCCATCACGCGCTCCAGCTGCTCGCGGGTGTTACGCGAGGGCATATAGGTCAGCGCGTTGTAGCCAAGGCGCTTCAGCTCGGAGAAGAGAAGGTCGATATAATCGTCCTCAAACTTCTGCGTCTTCTTATCGCCCGTTACGGAATTTCCAACGTCACCAAGATATGCATATGCGGAGATCGCGCCGGTTTCGCGGCAGAGCGCAATGTATTCGGAAACGTCGGGGCATTCGTCGGTTGCGGGGATATAGAACTTCTCCACGAGGTCGCTCTTCAGCGCGCCCAGGATATCGTACTCGTAAAACTCCGGCGTTTTCTCGCCGTCTGCGATTTGACTTTTCACCTTCTCGGAGAGCTTGAGTCCCATGTCGTTTTCAAGGAAGCGCAGCACCTCGGCGGGTGTCTGATAACGCGCGGTCAGCTTCTTTGCAAGCGCAAAGAGGATGTGGCGCTCGGTCACCGAGCCACCCTCCCAGGACTGCGAAAGCGGAAGCACGTCGCTCTTGAAATCAATGGCAACGCCGTAGGGCGCCATGATCTCGTTGATCTTTCTGCACATTTTCAGATTGCGCAGATTGCGGTGGCGGCGGCACTTCTCGAAAAAGGCATCAAATTTCGGGATCATCTGATGCGGAATGCCGTGGATCGCGGAGTAAGCAACGGAGATCTGGTCAGGGTTATTGATTCTCTTGCCTGCCAGCGCGGTGCTGCCCATATTCAGGCGGCACTCTGCGCCAACCGTGACGGGCATGCCGATGATCTTGCCCGCCTCGATGAATTCATATGCACCGGAAACGGAATCATGGTCCATAATTCCTGCCGTTCCCAAGCCATTCTGCCAAGCCATATAAAGGGCCTTGGTGGGCGAATAGGGAGAGAAGGAATAGGTTGTATGTATATGATTGTTTACATAATTGGTCTTTTCGGGTGCTTTCAGAACGCCCTTGTCGGTCAGCGCCTTGATTTCGCGGAGCGCATTCAAGCGCTCCTCCATGGTCTCGGCGTTCAGCGCCTCAATCAATGCATCTATGTTCATTGCAAAATGTCCTTTCTTAGTGGAGCATAACCTGGCCGCCGGTTACGGGGATTGCCTGGCCGGTCTCATATTCCTGCTCGATCACGTAGAGGATCGCGCGCGCAACGTCGATCACCTCACAACCGCGGTTGAGCGGAACCTTTGCCTCGTAGAAGCGGCGAACGTCCTCGATCGTCTTTGCGCCGGGAACCTTGCCCGCATTCAGATACTGCACGAAGAGGCCCTTCACGGGGTCGCTCCAGAGCGGACCGTTCAGGAAGTTACCGGGGCAGATCGCATTTACCTTGATGCCGAAGGGAGCAAGCTCCATAGCGAAGGATGCGGTCAGACCGATGCCGCCGAATTTGCTTCCCGCGTATGCAAAGTTCTTATTCGAGCCCTCAAGGCCGGACTTGGAGTTGATCTCCACGATATCTGCAAGATAGCCGGGGCAAACGGCGCGCTGGGTCTTCATAACCGCAGAAGCATACTTGGTGCAGATGAAGTAAGCGGTGTAATTTACCGCGGTGACAAGCTCGAAGTTTGCCTTCGTCATTTCCTCAAGGCTACCCGCACGAACGATGCCCGCATTGTTTACAAGAACGTCAAGGCCGCCGAATTCGCTCACGCACTTGGCAACCATTGCCTTCACGCTCTCCTCATCGCTCACGTTTGCGCCAACGGAGATGGCAATGCCTGCGCCGAAGCGCTCGCAAAGCTCGTCCGCCGTTGCCTTCGCGCCTGCCTCATTCATATCGGCAACCACGATGTAAGCACCTTCAGCCGCCATATGCTCGGCAATTCCCTTACCGAAGCCCTGCGCGCTACCCGTTACGATCGCGATCTTGCCTTCAATTCTGCGCGCGCTCTTTCCACCCGCGCTCACCTTGGATCTATAGGACTCAACCTCCCAGTTCACGATGAAATCGATGAGATCCTCCGTCATGGGAAGAACGCCGCCGAAGCTCTCGGCATAAACGGCGATCTTCAGAGCATCCTGCCATACAACGGTAACGGTTGCCACGGACTTCACCGTATCCGAAACCGCGAACATACCAAGGCCCTTTACGAAAACAACCTTCGGCTTATAGCCGTATTTTGCCACGTATGCGGCAAACGCGCCCTTCACAGCATCCACGGTTGCCTCTTCAACGAAGAGGGGATGCGCCTTGCAATAAACGATATGATCGGGCGTGAAGGATTCAACGATATTTGCAAACTTTTCAGCACTCTCGGCAAACTCCAGCACCGTTTTGTTGGCGGTGAACTTCACCACAGCGGCGCTTCCCTCTCCCCAAAGCATACGGATGGCGGGAGCGATCAGGGTTACAAGATCCGCATCGTATGCCACCGCGGTGAAATCGGGGGAGCGCTTGATCATCGCGTCCAGCCTCTCCATCACGGAAGCAACAACCGCGTCCAGCGCCTCTTCGCTATCTGCGGCAAAGAAAATGCCGTGGTTCTGCAGGAAAAGGATGCTTGCATCCTTGCCGAATGCGCTCTTATAAGCATCCAGCTTATCCTTGCAAAGCATAGCGAGAATGTAGCCGGGCTTCGTGGACTCCACCCAAACCGCATCGCCAAAGGCTTCCTTCACGATCTTCTCGCCGTTTACGGAGCAGGTCAGGCCGTTTACCTTTGCGGGATGCACGTGCAGAACGAACTTCTGGGGGAAGAGATCGTGCAGAAGGGTTTCAACGGAGGGACGCTTTGCCTCCTCGCCCCATGCGCGCGCGCTCATCAGGTCGGCAAGAACGGCCGCCTCGCGCGCCTCCTCGCAAGCGGGATATTCCTTGGTCAGCATGGTCGCAAGCTTTGCGCGCTCCATCTTAACGAAGCCCGCAGGCTCAATGGTGGCAAGCGCCGTGCCCGAGCCCTTTATGTAAAGATAGTTTTCATCCTTGCAGGAGGTATTTCCGCCGCCCGCGAGAACGTACTCGGCACAACTGCCGTACTTGTGTGAAAAATGACAAAGTGTGTTCAGCATTTTCGTCGATTCCCTTTCAAGAAATAAAATATTTTATACTGTATTATTATACCACTTAAAATTCCACAATTCAACACCTTATGCGGATTTTCTGCGGAAGAATTTTTATTTCTGTGCGTTTGCCGCCAAATCTTCCTTCCAGCGCTTCACGAGCATGGAAACCGTTTCCACGCGTTCGGCATCGATGCCGAGATTCTCGGTATATGTCGGGCAGATCCATCCGCCCTCCTCGAATTCATTCCAGGCAAACATCATCACGTGGCCCATAAACGTTCCGTGGATATTGTCACTTTCCAGAATCCAGTCCGAGAAGCGCTTGCCGCCCGAAAGAAGCTCCTCTCTCGTTGCGGGCGCGGCATACGGAATCGGATCGTAATTTACCCAGGGCGAAGGAATATCGAGGCGCGGCGCGGGATTCCATCCCGTGGGAAAGAGAGGGATCGTTCTTGCGCATCCCTTCGCGCGAAGCTCGTTTTCTCCAATCGCCTTTTCCAGAAGCTCTGCATAATTTTCCGCACCCTGCGTGCAGGCATAGGCGCAAACGCCGTCTGCCAGCGCCATATTGGCATCCTCCGGAATGGTGAAAAACATCGGAACGAAGAGCGGCATTTCGCCTCCGAGCGCCTTGACCGCCGCACGCAGACCAAAAACGTCCTCCTCGCGGATTCTCTGAAAGCTGTAAACGAGCGGACGGCCGTCAATTCTTTCATAATACGGCTGCTGCGTGAGCGCGGCAAGTTCATCGTAATCCGCCGCCTCAAAGGGATGCGCCCCCATAATCGCGGCCATGCCGATCTTATCGCGCAAAGCGCTCTTTTCGTGCATTCTGCGCGCATAATTCAGCTCGTAAACCTTGTGCGAGCAATCCGAACATTTGGTCTGCACGTGCGCACGCGAGCCATGCTCGGGATAAAAAACGTAGGAAAAATAATCGATGCCGGCCTCGATGGCATACGCAAGCTCGCGGTCAAATTCCGCCTGATCTCGCAGATGATATTCGATGCGGTCCTCCGCTAAAACGTCCGCATAAAACGGCGTCTGGGTTCTGTATTTTTTCGGAGAAAGCGTTCTCGTCTGATGATAACCGAAATACGTATCCGAGGGCAAGGAGCAATCCCATTGGATCGCGCTGACTCTGATTTGCTTTTTCATGGCTCACCTCGTGTTTTATATTTGTTTTTCTTCGTTTATTATAGCACATTTTTCCGTGTTTTTCAATGCAAATCAGCGAGTGTTTTCGTTATAAATCCGCGCCGCGCATTTTTTCGATAAAAAGGCCGAGCCAAAAAAATCGGCTCGGCCTTATGGATCACAGCGCGGCAAACGCGCGGTAAAGCTCCATTTTATAATCGTAGGAAATATCATGTCCCGTCAAGGGAGAGAACGTGATTTTCTTCTCCGCCTTCGTATGTGCATAGGGCGAATAAACGAACGGCGGCAGGCAGATGGGATCGGAAAGACCGAGGAAAAAGTCCGTCGGCACACGAAGGAGCGAAACGAGATTATTGATATCGAAATAGCTCAGCGTGCGAAGCACGGCATCCGTTTCGGCAGGATAGCGATTCAGATATCGCTTCACGGCTTCAAAAACGCCCGAGCCAAGCTCCACGCGCCGCTCAAGACAAGCATAGCTATGCACGCAAGGATAAGCCTTCTTCACCTTGCCCGAGAGTGCCGCCGCCGCAATGGTCAGCGCGCCGCCCTGAGAAAGTCCGTGCGCCACGATGCGCGATGCATCCACCTCGGGAAAGCTCTCGATCACGTCGATCGCACGCACCGCATCGAGATAGATATTCTTCATGTAGTGATTTTCTTTGTCCGCAAGGCCGTGCGCCATGATTCCGCTGCCGTTATAATCGCAAACGTCCTCGTAAAACGCGCGGTCAAAGGTCTTTCCGCCCTGGGAGCGCGTGTCCATCGAAAAGGTGCAAACCCCGGTTGCCACGATTTCGGGATGAATGCCGCGATAGCCCCCGCCGCCGTGGAAAACGGCAACGCAGGGAAGCTTTTCTCCCTCTCCTGTATTGGGAACGCAGAAATAGCCGCGCACCATCGTGTCGTCATGGGTATTGAAGGTCACCTCATAGGCCTTGAAGGTCTTATAGGGCAGATCGAGAAGCTTTCTTTCCACCCGGAGCGGAACGGAACGAAGCGCCGCCACCGCGTTTTTCCAGAAATCCTCAAAATCGCTCTCCATCGTTTGCGGAATAATCTGCTGCTTCAGCTGCTCCTCTTTTCTCTCAACGTAGGTCATAGCGCCCTCCCAAAATGCATTTTTACCCCATTATAGCATAAGCCCGCGGGCTTTTTATTGCATTTATTCCCTTTTTTATTGCACTTTGTAAAAACTTGACGGTTTATTTTTTCAGGATCGAAAGCGTGTAAGCCTCCGCGCGGATCTCCTTTTCTGCCGCATCCGCAAGATAGCGATAGCCAACCGTCTTTTTCTCGCCCGCAAGCATGGAAAAGCCGTTTTCCTCAAAGATCGCCTCGCCCTCCAGCTCCACCGCGTGCAGGTATTCCTTAGCAATCAGCGTAACCGCTCCGTTTTCCAAAGAGCATTCCATCCCGCTCTCGCAGGGCTCGATCTGCAGATCGCCATGCTTATAGAAGGCACGGCAATCGTTCGCCGCGCATCCGAGATCTGCGATCAGCACCTCATTTTCCGCGAGCGAAACCGAAATCGCGCGCTTTGCGCTCGCATTGGCGGGGCAAAGCATCCCGAAGGCATCGATCCTCTCCGTCTCGCCGCTTCTCACCTTGTAAAGCGTTACCTCGGCCATGGCGTCCGAAAGTCCGTTGTTCGATACGTAAAGCGTATACGCGCCGTTTTCAAAATCCAGAGAGGCAACGATCGGCTTCGCCGCGCGCTTGAAGGAATAATAGCCGAGCTTCGGCTTATTGAAATAATCGATCAGCGCCCAGCCCGAGGCCGCCGTCCAGCAATCGTTCAGCATCCAGAAGATCTCGCCCGTACAAAACGGATATTCGCGCCGCGCCTGCTCCATCATCACGCGAAGCCACTCGTACGCGAGATATTTATACTTAAAATACCGATCCTTGGGATTCTTGAATTCTCCGAGAATCTTCTCGCAGAAATGCACGAAATACATCATCAGCTCCTCCGGGAGGCCGGGGTTGCCCTTCGTGTGATAGAGCCATGCATCCGTCAGATCCTCGGAAAAGATCTCCTCCTCCGCCATGAATTTGCGAAGGGAGGAAAGCGAAACCGCGCCGAATACGGGGTCCTCCGCAATGAAGCGGGCGCGGTATTTTTTCAGCTCCTCCTTATAATCGGCAAGGGATGCGCCGCTTTCGATATATTGGAAAAGGTGCCACATAAATTGGGTGTTATGCGTGGTTCCCACCGTGTTAGAGGCAAATTTATTGCCGCCGTAAGGGCTGGAGGGGAGAATCCTTCTGCTTCTGTCCAAGACCTCAACGATGGGCTTCAGTCCCTTTTCATAGGCGCTCTTTCCGCGGTAATCCTCGTCTGTAAACGAGCCGTGCACCGCATTCTCATTGTCACCGCTGTAATACGCGAGGCAGGCCTCGTTGCGCATCAGGCGGCAGGCATATTCCGCTTCCCTCCGAAGATGCTCCAAAAACCACGCTTCCTTTTCGGGGTAGCTTCCGCAGGCCATCAGAAAGTCCTGCGTTACCAGAATGCCGAGCCGCGAGCATTCATCGTAAAAATGCTTGCATTCAAATGCGCCGCCGCCCCAAACGCGGATCATATTCAGCCCCATCTCAACCGAAAGCTCTAGCGTTTGGGTGATCTTCTCTTCCTTCATGGGCATTTCATACGGTTGGCAGGGCACCCAGTTTGCGCCCTTGCACATGATCCGAATGCCGTTCACGGCGAGAGCGAAGGAGGAAAATTCCGTATTGAAATCGTATTCGTAATTCTTGATCGAGAGGCATTTTTCGTAAGCCTCGCTTCCCTCCTCGTCCTTGACCTCCAAGATCTCAACGGTGCGAATGCCGAAGCGCTCCTCATGCAAAACGCGCGCGCCATCCTTGATATAAAGGGTATAAAGCGGCTGCTTACCGTATCCGACGGGATACCAGAGCGCCGCGTTTTCGATCTCGGCCAAAACGGCGAAAGCGCAGCCCTCGGCAGAAATCTTTTCATCATAAACAACCCTGCCATCCTCTGCGGCGATCGCAAGGGAAAGCTTTGCATCGGCGGCGCCTTCAAGCTCCGCCTCGATTTTCACGAAGGCTTTTTCGCCCTCGATCCTATCCGTAAAAATATACGCATCCTTCAGCGCGATCTCGCCGCTTTCGTAGCAAAGAAGCGCCGCGTTGCCGATTCCGCAGCAAACGAATCGAGCCACCCAATCCCAGCCGTAGGTGCATTGCATGCGGCGGGTATAAAGCCGCTCGGTAGTGAATGCGCCGCTTCGCTTCGGCAAACCGCAAACCTGCTTCACAGGGGAGAAAAAACGGATCTCAAGGGTATTTTCCCCAAGCTTTACAAGATCGGAAACGTCAAAGGTATATCCGATGTTTCCGTTTTCCGTGTGCGCAACGAATGCGCCGTTCAGATAAATATCCGCGTACGTGTCGATCCTTTCGAAGGACAAAACCGCCTTTTCATAGAGCTTTTCCTGCGAAAACACCTTCGTATAGATCCAATCGTCATTTTCAAAAGCGCGCACGGCATCGGCATTTTTTCCCGCAAGAAGATCCTTCGGAAGATATCCGTTTTCCACAAGATCCGAAATCGTGCATCCCGGCACGCGCGCCGAAAATGCAAAGCCGCCCACGCGTTTTCCCTGCCACGCGCCATTCAAAGCAATACGTTCCATATGTTTTTCCTTTCAAATAATAACAATTATTTACAAAATGCATTCTTTATAAATCAATGCAGAATCTCGATTCCCTCGCTATGGTTTTCGATCGTTTCTGCGGCTTCGCCGACAAAGGACTCAAAAATTCTTCCGATGCGAAGATTTTCAGCCCTGACGTTTTCGCCGATGCGCACGGTTGGTGACTGCGTTTTGGGATTTCTTTCGTTACGGTAAACGTTTTCGATCGTTACGTTGCGGCAGGTGATGCCCGATTCCAAAAAGATCAGCGGCTCTTTCTCGGCCGCCTGCTTATGTCCCTCCGAGCATTCGGCGCGGCTCTTCGAGGCATAAATATCCGAGATATGGATATTTTCAAGCAAAATGAGCTTATCCGCGCGAATCGGATAATGATGCGTTAGGGACACCGCGTAAAAACGGAATTCGCCGTGAATATTGGAAATATGAATATTGCGGATGGCATCTCCGCGCGAGAGCAGGCGCACGCCCGTGTAGCCGTTATCGCAATAAATGCCGTCGATATCCACGTCCTCGATGTCGCCGCGCGTGATCTCGCTTCGGATGGTGCCATTGGCACAAAGAGCCACGTGATCGTCGTTTGCATTGCCGCGCACGTTATGGATGCGGCCGAATCTTGCGGGACCTTGGATATGAACGCCGTCCATATTCGGCTTCAAAAGATCGTAATCCAAAACCACGTTTTCCACCGTAAAATGCTTGGCATCCGCAATGTGGATCGCATAGGAGGTTGGATTTTTGAAGGTGACGTTTTTCACGGTGAGGCGCTCGGTGTGAATAAGGCGCACCATAAACACCACGTAAATATTCGAAATATAAACCTGCTTATCGCAAACCTTGTCCTCGTTTTCATCGCCGGGACGGCATTCGTTCGGGATCTTCTGCCGCTCTTGCGCCATGTGGTTTCCATCCCATATGCCGCCCTCGATCGTGATATTTTCGTTCGCCACGTCGCTGTAAAGCCCATCGTTATCAAGGAGTGAGCAATTCGCTCCGTCCGCCAGGCGAAGGGTTGCCATCTTCGAAAGAATCAGATGGGTGTTGCTATGGATGATCAGCGGGCGGCGGATCAAATAGCAACCGTCCGGAATCCGAACGGTTCCGCACCTATCCAGCATTGCCTGGATCGCGGCGGTATCATCATGCATGCCGTCGCCGTAAAGTTTCAAATCGTTCATCTTTTTTCTCCTTTTAAATCGGTATGCTCAGGCAAAGAATTCCCAAAAGTCCGAGTCCTGTTCCAATGATGCGCATTCTGTCAAATCGCTCCTTAAAGACGATAACCGAAACCAAAACCGTCAGAAGCATGGCGCCGCCGTTGGCGATCGGATAATAGATCATGCTGTCAAGCTTGCCCGCCAGAATCAAATTCACCGAGGAATAAAATCCGATGACAAGTCCCGAAAGCAAGGGAATCGGATCGAAGGAAAGCTTCTCTTTTTTCTCGTTCTTTCCGCGCACGATCGCGCCCGCAACCAGCGAAAATGTAAACATAAATACGCAAGCAACGAATACAAACGGCATTTTCTCATCCCTTGCCGCCGTGCTTTGATGGATCTTTTCCATCACGCCCGCCATGCCGGAAAAGAAAAACGCGAAGGCGGCCAAAATGATCCAGCTTTTCGTTTTTGCCGATTTCTCATCCTGCCCCTTTCCTTTGATCAGCCAAAGAGAGATGAGCATCATCAAAATGCCCGCGATTTGCAAAAGCCCCGTTGGCTCATGCCAGAAGATCGGCCCCGCCACCGAGGGGATGATCATTCCGTACATCACGCAGATCGACGTGGTGGACATCGCGCCAACGCGCATGGCTGTGATCGAAATCGTTTGCAGGCTGATCACGATCGCGGCATAGAAAAACGCGCAAAGCACGGTGGTCAAAGAGAGCTTCTGCATTCCGAGAAGCATACCGATCAGCGCAATCAGGGCGGCAACACCGTAGCTGATCGCATTGAATCGAAAGGTCGCGCCGAGCGTTGGAGCGCTCTTTTTTGCATACGAATTATAAAGTGAACTCTTGCAAACCGCCAAAACGATAGAGGCCGCAAGCAAAAAATAGTAAATCATATCATTTTTCCTTTACAGGCAACTGCAGCTCGGTTACCCATTCCGATTCTTCTTTTTTATCCCACGCGCCGTGGATATACCGTTCTCTTGGCTCGCCGCAAAGCGTATAGCCGTTGGTGCGCGCAAAGTTTGCCGCAAAAATATAGGCATCGCGCAAATGCTCGTATGTGCCGTGATGCACAACGCTCACCGCCGTGATCGGCTCGATCTCCTTGAATTTCAATATCTCGGTATCCTG
>JAZQWS010000341.1:0-1281 GCA_045632465.1 Eubacteriales bacterium | reverse complement strand
AGTCCCACATATCGTGCTCCACGTAATTGGACTTGGCAGAGAAGGGGCAGCTCTCAAAATGCGGGCATCCGTCGTAGCAGCGGTGCGTTGCACCCTCGGGCTTGTTTTCCTTTGTAAATTGCAGATTCGATCCGAAGGAGGAAACCGCCGTTGGGCGGTAAGGCTCCATCAGCCAGGTCATAATGTCCAGGTCGTGGCAGGATTTTGCGAGCAGCATCGGCGCAAAGCAAGCGCTCTTGGAGCGCCATTTTCCGCGCACGAAGGAAACGCACATATGCGCGTACGCAACGTGCTCGCTCATAGAGAGGGAAATCGGCTTGCCGATCTCTCCCGAGAGAATCAGCTTTTTTACGGTGGAGTAAAATTCGGTATAGCGAAGCACGTGGCAGATATGCACCTGCCTGTCGTATTCCTTCGCCACCGCGCAGAGCGCCTCCATCTCCTCGCGGCAAACGGCCAGCGGCTTTTCCAGCAGAAGATCGTAGCCCTTTTTCAAGGTAGGGATCGCGGTTTGCACGTGGAGCTGATCCATCGTTCCATTGATCACAAGCTCCCCGAGAAGCTCTCGTTCGCAAAGCGCCTCCACGGAAGAAAAGCAGTTCTCCTCGGGGATGCTATATTTATTTTTTAAATATTCTGTTCGCGCGGGAGAGGGGTCAACGATACCGACGATTTTGAGCTTTTTCGGATTTTTCAGCGAAAGCTCGGCGTAAATATCGGATCGGTGTCCTCCTCCAACGATCACGGCGCGAATAGGGGTGCTTTCCATAAGTGATCTTTCTTGTTGTCTTATTTTATTTTTCTGCTCAGCCACTGTGTAAAGAGCGCAATTTCAAATTCGTACTGAAGTGCGGGCTCAAGAAGGCTCATACGATCCATAATCGCATCGTAAGCGGCCTGCTCTGCTGCCTTGTCGCCCTTAGAGCCTGCGATAAATACCTCGGCAAGGAGCTTCGAGTATTCCGCGTGGTATTCAAGGATCTTATAAGAACGCGCGTGAACGGCATCCTCAAGCGCAAGATTCTTTTTGATCGTGGGCAGGAATGCATCAACGTAGGGCGCGATCTTTGCAAATCTATCTGCCGCGGCAGGATTGTTCTTGTAATACTTTTTGTCGAGGTTATCCTCGTAGTCGTAGAGGTCAGCGCTTGCATCCTGGTGCAGACTGTCGGGAGAGAAGATTTTCGTCAGCCCCTCGAGATATTCGATAACGGTCTTGTAGTCCTCGCCGTAAGTACCCTCAAAGTAGGTATCGCGGATGTCCTCGTAGGAGCGATTCAT
>JAZQWS010000340.1:0-1475 GCA_045632465.1 Eubacteriales bacterium | reverse complement strand
ATATCTTTTCAGCTCCTCGGCGGCGAAATCAATGGCCGAGGCAGAAGAAGCTTTATAAATAGAAAGCATATTTTTCTCCTTTTATGCAAAGTCAAAGGAAATAACGGAAATGTATTCGCCCTCGCCCCAAAGCGACATGGGGATCAGAGTGAGGCTATCGAATTTGCCCGAAAGCTTCAGATCGTAGGCGCGCTTGCGGTTATCCTCGACAGAGAGAAGCTCGATCTCCTCGCCCCCGCGTGTGCCGATCAGCTTAAAGGCGCGGCAAAGCGTTGCGGGCATACGAAGATCGGGGCTATCGAGTCTTTTCAGAATACGGGTGTTGTGCGTTCTGTCTATCCAGCCGCCGTCCAGCGTGTTGCGGTTCAAGTCGCTATCGAACACGATGTGCACACTCTTCAGCTCGCTCTCTGCAAAGGTATAGGTGATCCTCTCACCGAATTTTGCCTCATAGCGCGCGCTTTGCTCGGTCGTTCCGTAATTTTTATGACCTCTGTCCTCTCCATTGCGAAGAAGCTCGGCATTCGCGCTCAAGGCGGCGGTGCGGCAAAGGTCGGAGATTTCTCTGCGGAGCGAGGGGAGGAAGCAGTCCCCTGCCATCAGGCGCGCCTGCACCTCGGCAAGTGCTTCCTTATCTTTATAAACGCCATGGGGTGTTAATCCCCTTTTAGCGGCAACGGCGGCGGCACGGCCAACGGCTTCGCCGAGGAGGCCGCAGGTTGCCATCACGCGGATGGAGCTCATTGCCACGTGCGTCATGCTGATATTTCTGCCTGCGAAGAAAAGGTTTTCCACGTGCGAGGAATAGAGCGCACGGTAAGGCATGGAATAGGGAGGATCCAGGTGATAATTGGTATTCGGCGCGCCTCTATGATAGAAGCCGCCCGGATAATGGTCGTCCAGCGGCCAGCCACCATAGGCAACCTCGTCCTCAAACCGCGTTTTCTGCGTTAAATCCTGCTCGCGGATGGTGTATTCACCAACCATGCGGCGAGATTCGCGCTTTCCGGGAAGGAAACCGAGGAAATCTACGTCCCAGGTATCGGTGGGAAAGGCGCCGCTGTTTTTTACGTAGTCCCACGTGCCGAGTGCAAGGCCGATCAGCTCGTCGCGCACCTCCTCGGTATCGTGAATGGAATCTCTGTCACCGCCGAGCTCAAGATACCAGAAGTTCTGCCCATCATCGTAAGGATCGGGATTACGGCCGTAGAAGTCTTCATCGGTCAGTTTTTTGGCGAAGGCGGGGGGCGTGAACTTTACCGCTCTCTCTGTTTCTCTTGCGCCGATGAGGCAGGACATACCCATCGTCATCGTATCGCCCGATTCGGTCTTGGTGTTTTCCGAAAACTCGTCCTTCCCCTCTCTGCCCATGCGGAAGGCCGCGCCCGTGAGGGGGGCAAGAATACTGTCACCCGAGCAATCGGCGAAGTTTTTCGCTTCGATGACAAAGAAGGTTTGCGTTGTCATCTGATAAC
>JAZQWS010000339.1:0-1808 GCA_045632465.1 Eubacteriales bacterium | reverse complement strand
GTAGGGGCGATCATCGATCGCCCGCTCATCTTCGCCTTTTCGCCCGCCCTTGCTTAGGCTAAGCGATTCTTGCAAAAAAATCCACACCCCGATCGCATCTCTGCAATCGGGGTGTGGACGAAATGATCGCGTCCGCACGGTTCCACCCGAGCGTTTCACTCATTAAAAAATCTTCACTTGTGTGCCAAGCACCGCGAATGGTACCCAAAGGAGGAAAAGTCCGTTTTTCACCAACCAACGGCTCTCTGCGCCTTCCGCATCCGATGAACGTGTTTCGCTATCCTAAAGTATACCACACCCGCGCCCGAAAGTCAAGATTTCTTGCAAAATTTTTCATCATAAATATTATAGTGGCAGGAATCCGCTTTGCGCGCGTTTTTGTGCTGTTTTGCGCGGAATATAAATTTTCAAAATTCCTTGACAATCCCGGATTTTAATGCTAAAATAGACAATGGAATAATTTTATTTGGAGGTCTTTACCATGCGTGAAGTACATATTGTTTTGAAGGGCATCGAGGATGTCAGAAATTTTGTAAAAGAGGTTATCCTTCTTGATTACGACGTGGATCTTGTGCAGGGTAGATACGTTGTGGATGCAAAGTCCGTAATGGGTATTTTCTCCCTGGATCTTCTTTCTCCCATCGCGGTTCAGCTGCATGGTGAGAACACCGAGGCTTTCCTCGCAAAGATCGCGAACTTCATCGTGGATTGATATAAATTCGGAGGAATTTGAAAGTGACGAAAGTATTGCAATTTGGTGAGGGAAATTTCCTTCGCACCTTTGTGGATCATTATTTTAACACTTTGAACGGCGAGGGCGGAGATTTCTCCGTTCATATCGTGAAGCCCATTGCCTTTGGCTCTCTCGATAATTTTAAGAAGCAGAATAACCGTTATCACATCGTTCTGCGCGGTGTAGATGGCGGCGAGGCGGTTGAGCGCGTGATCGAGATCGGTGTTGTTTCTGAGGCGATCGATCCCTTCGTCGATATGGCGGCATACGAAAAGATTGCCACCGATCCCGAAGTGAAGATCATTGTTTCCAACACCACCGAGGCGGGCATCTGCTTCCATGCCGAGGATAAAATGGATGGCTTTGCCGATATCACCTATCCCGCAAAGCTGACCAAGCTTCTTTATAAGAGATTTGAGGCAGGCCTTGGCGGCGTATACCTTCTTCCCGTGGAGCTGATCGATAACAATGCAGATGCGCTCTTCGATTGCGTAAACCGCTATATCGATCTCTGGAAGCTTCCCGAGGCGTTCAAGGCATTCAATGCAAAGGAAAATATCTACTGCAACACTCTCGTTGACCGTATCGTTTCCGGTCATCCGAAAACACCCGAGGACAGAGCGCACCTGAATGCGCTGACCGGAGATGAGGATCTTCTCGTTTCCGTTGGCGAGCCCTTCGGCCTTTGGGCAATCGAGGATAAGGGAAATATCCGCGATTATATCAAGGAGGGATTCCACGGTATCGACGTGGTGCTCACCAAGAATATCACCCATTATAAGAAGC
Source organism: Eubacteriales bacterium (assembly GCA_045632465.1). Lineage (GTDB taxonomy): Bacteria > Bacillota > Clostridia > Oscillospirales > CAG-272 > UBA1740. The sequence continues at coordinate 289 of JAZQWS010000339.1, read as the reverse complement.
AGAAGGTTCGCGTTTTGAACGGAAGCCACACGAATCTCGTACCTGCTGGCCTCATTTTGGGCGCAACGACCGTTTACGATTGTATGAAGGATGAAAGATTGTCGGCGTTTGTTGAAAACACGCTCGCGGAAGAAATCAATCCTTTCGTTTCCGACGACCTTGCGGCTACCACCGTATTCGCGGATAGCATTAAGAGCCGTTTCTTGAACCCGTATCTTAACCATCAGCTTATCAGTATTTCTTTGAACTCCATCTCTAAGTGGAGAGCAAGAGTATTGCCTAGCTTCAA
>JAZQWS010000338.1:0-7438 GCA_045632465.1 Eubacteriales bacterium | reverse complement strand
GTTTCGTAATTGAATTCGCCGCCGATGAAGGAGATTACCTTCTTGTTCGATGCGAGAACGCGGGTGTTGGGCTCGATCGGAACGGCGATGTTCGTCCACCAATAAACGGTGGTGTCACGGTCAAAGGGATTCACGAGGCGCACGTGAGAATAGAGGTGGCGCGAGCCCTCGGGAAGATGGAAATCCACCTGCCAGAAGATGGACTTGTTGCGCTCAAATTCGTAGATACGAAGGAAATCGTTTCCCTCGCCGTCCTGAAGAACAGCGGCGTAAACGTTGTCACAGGTGGTGAAGCAATGGCCGAAGTTGCCGATGTTCCATTCGATACCGCCGGAGAGCCATGCGTTGCGCACGGCGATGTTGCCGGGCTTCAGAACGGGGTTGGCAAAAAGAAGCTCGCGGCCGTTTTCCTTATCGAAAAGGGAATGCAATCTGCCGCCGTATTCGGGGAAGAAGCGCGCAACGAGATATTCGTTTTCAAGCACAAAGCTCTTGATCTTCATCGGGCGCATTTCGTGGGTATATCTATCCTGCATCAGGTAGGGAAGCACCTTGTCCTGGCAGCCAACGGTGGCGTAAAGCTCGTCAGGAAAGCCCTCGCGGCGCTTGAAGCTTCTGGGATTTCTCGGGCGGAACTGCGGCAGGGGACTGCAACCGCCAACGGGCGTTCCCTTGATGTCAAAAAGTTCGGTTCTGATCTTCATAAAAATCTCCATCTCCCTGCGCGTGAAGCGCGCAAAGCACTATGTTTTAATACTTTATTTTATTATAGCGGTAAGCGCGTTGTTTGTCAATGGATTATCGGCTGATTTTTTGTATTTTCGATTAATCTTTGCTTGATTTTTCTAAAGCGATGTGCTACAATGAAGATGAAAGCACCAAAGTGATCCGAGCGGAGGAAATTGCAATGCGTATTTTCAAGGACAACGGCATATGTGCGGAGGGAAAAATCCTTCCGCTTGAAAAATTTCGACTCTTTCTTGATATTGAAAATTTCAAGGTCGATCCCGTGCAGAGGGAAATACTTCTCTCCCGCGCCGAGCGCGCTTTGGAGGAGCCGATTCCGTCTCTCACGCTTTCGGATTTTCGCGGCTATTATCGAACGGGAAGCCGAGAGCCCTTTGATTCCAAATATCAGCGCCGAAGAACGATGATGGTGGAGCTTGCCTTCGGAGAATATTTTGAGCAAAACGGTCGCTATCTTGATAAGCTTTGCGACGTTATCTTTGAAATTCTGGAGGAGAGCACTTGGGTGCTTCATGCGCACACGGGGCATTCCGTGGAGCAACCCGGCGCGCCGATTCCCGAGGTGTATCGCCCCGATCAGTTGCACGGCATTGATCTGCGCTCTGCCGCCACGGCAAACGCGCTTGCGGGTGTGTATTATATTGTGAAGGATCGGCTCGATACGGTTTCTCCCGTGATCGCTAAGCGCATCCGATGGGAAGCGTTGGATCGAACGGTGCGCCCGTATTTACAGCATGAATTTTCCTGGAGCGGCGCTTTCGGCGGCCTTGTGAACAACTGGTGCACCTATTGTGTGCAGGCAATCCTTTTCACCACGGCTGTTCTGGAGGAGGATACTGAGCGGCGCGAGGCGGTTGTAAGGCGCGCAATGCGCCATCTGGATAATTACGTAGCCGGCTGCCCCGAAAAGGGAGGCTGCGACGAGGGACCCGGCTATTGGGAGGGAGCGGCGGCCGCTCTCTTCACCTCACTTGAGATCCTTTACGATATGAGCGGTGGCGCGATCGATCTTTTCTCGCATCCCTTCGTTGGCGCACTTGGCGCATACGAGCCGAATATGTACATCGGCGGCTCGCGCTTTGCCAATTTTTCGGATTGCGGGCCGAATACGTTTCTGAAAACGCCCCGCCTTTACCGTTACGGTGAAAAATGCGGTGTTTCTTCGCTTTCTGAGATGGCGAGGCTGATCCGCGCCGAAAATCTCACGCCGCCGAGGGGGAGAGATTTCTTTGACTACGCGGTGTTCTATAACTATTTCAAGGATCTTTATACGCAGATTCCCGAGGGAACGGCAGGCATTCGCCTTCCGCTCTCAGCCTGGCAGGAGGATCTGAAGATTGCGGTCTTTCGCGAGAGGGAGGACGGCAAGGGACTGTATTTTGCCGTGAAGGGCGGGCATAATCAAGAGTCGCATAACCATAACGACGTGGGATCGTTCCTGCTCTATAAAAACGGTCGCCCCGTGCTGATCGATGCGGGTAGCGGAAGCTATACGAAAAAAACCTTTTCGCCCGAGCGCTATTCAATATGGAATATGAGCTCCGCGTATCATAATCTTCCGACGGTGGGCGGCGTCTGCCAGCATAACGGCGCGCGCTATGCCTCCCGTGATGAAAACTACGATGCGGCGGCGCGCCGCGTTTCCATGGAGCTTGCCGATGCCTACGAGGAAGAGGCCGGGCTCGAGTCCTTCGTGCGCACCTCCGAGTTTTTCGGTGCGTCCTTGAAGATCACGGATGCGCTTGCTTTGCGGGAGGAGCGAGAGGTGGAGTTCCGTTTCTTAACGACGGAGGAGCCGAAGCTTCTTTCCGAAGACAGAGTCTCGCTCCCCGAGGGGATGTGCCTTTCCTTTGATCCTTCGCTTGCTTTCTCAGCTGTCCGCGTGGAAACCGAAAGCTATAATCCTGCCTCCTTCGGCACGGATGCGCTCTGGCAGATCCGCCTTTGCACAAAAACGAAGGATGGAAAATTCGAATTCATGATTCAATAACGGATCGATCGCACAAAAACAATGTGAGAGGAAATACATATGGGAAGAGCTAAGGTAGAAAGAATACATGGCGTTCCAACGATCGTGATCGACGGAAAGCCCTTGCCGCCAATGGCGTTTTCAATTCAGCGCTACGGCGGCGCGGACAAGGCCGCGTATATCAATGAGGCGTATTACGGCGAAATGGGAAGGGCGGGGCTTCTCCTCTACTTCGTTTGCGCCGATTCGGAATGGACACTTCCCGGCTCGAAGGATCGCCTTTTAACCGAGATGGAGAAGATTCTGAGCGTAAACCCCGATGCATATTTCATTATGCGCCTCGGTCTGCATCCGCCGGTGGAATGGGCAAAGGAAAATCCGGATGAGCTGGTGCAGTTCAGCGATGGGCTACAGCATACGATCAGCATGGCAACCGAAACCTCGCGCGCGGAATACCCTTCCGTTTATTCTCTCTGCTCGGAAAAATGGAGAAACGATGCGGGCGAGGCACTGCGGGATATGTATCGCGCCGTGCAGGAAAAGCCGTATTTCGATCGCGTGGTCGGCGTTTTCTTTGCGGCAGGCGGATCGAGCGAATGGTACTACGTTCCTCCGATGAATTATTCCGAGAAAACGAAATATGAGGATAGCGGCGGATTTGACCACGTGCGCAATAAGGATTATGCGCCGACCTATGGAGATCTCAGCCCCGCCTTCCGCCGCTCGTTTTCGGGCTATCTGAAAGAAAAATACGGCACGGAGGAGGCGCTTCGCCGCGCTTGGAAGGATCCCGAGGCGAGCCTTGAAAATCCGAGCCTTCCCGATCTTGAAAAGCGCTATTACGTCGATGACGTGGATTACGACGTGGATCATCTGCCCTTCGTTGGATGCACGGCAAAGCCACCTTTTCCAACAAACGGAACCAACATCGGCCATTTCGTGGATCTTTCAAAGCATATGGACGTATTTGATTTTTATCGCGCCTTGCATCTCGGAACGGCGGATTCCGTTATCTATTTCGGAAACGTGATCAAGGAGATTTCGGGCGGTGATATGCTCACGGGTGCTTTCTATGGCTCTGCGGGATCGACGCATTTCTTTTCCTATTCGCAGGTGGGCGGCGTATACCGCATTCTCGAATCGGGCGTTGTGGATTTCCTTGCCTCTCCCGGCGTTTATGAAAACCGTCATCCCGGCGGCTTCACCGGTGTTCGTCAGGTAACCGATTCCATTCTCCTTCACGGCGGCATTATGTTTGCGGAGGACGACGAGAGAACGCATATGGAGGGGCCGTATTATCAGAGCTTCTTTGAGGTTTATTCTACCGAGGATACGGGGAATATTATGAAGCGCACACTGGGGCGCAATCTTGCGCAGAACACCTATGGCTGGTGGTTTGACCAGCATACGGGCGGCGGAAGATACGGCGATGCATACACGCTTTCGTTGCTTGCAAAACAGCAGGCAATCGTTAGGGATTACTATGAAAATGACAAGCGAACGAAGAATTCCGAGATCGCCTTTATCTATGATGAGGAGAGCTATCACGTGATCAGCCACGAGTGCTCGCATCATGCCGTGGAGCTTTTCCGCAATTACGAGATTGACCGCATCGGCGCGCCTTCCGACCGATACTATCATAACGATCTCGCAAATCCCGAAATGCCGGATTATAAGCTATACGTCTTTGTCAATACCTTATATCTTACAGATGCGGAGCGCGAGATCATCAAGGCAAAGCTTCGCAAAAATCACGCAACGGCACTCTTCCTATACGGTGCAGGCGTGATCAATCCCGATAAGGAGGAGATCTTCTCGCCCGCTAATATGGAGGATCTGACGGGGATCAAAATCGCAATGCGAAATGACGGCGTGCGCGGAAAATTCAAGTTCACCGAGGATTGCGGCGCATATGCCGATGGCCTGGATAAATACGAGATCCACGGCGATTTTAAGCGCAAAATGTGCACCAATCACGCAAGCTATATGAACCGTGAAAAGAATTCCAAGGTGGTGCTGTATCCCGTGCTCTATGCCGACGACGCCGAGGCAAAAACGCTGGCAAGGCTTCTTGAGGGCGGCGATCCCGCGCTCTCTGTGAAGAAATGCGACGGATATACCTCGATCTATTCCGCCACAAGATACCTCTCCTCCGAGGTGGTAAGAGCGATCGCGCGCGTTGCGGGTGTTCATCTGTATCTTGAAAACGATGACGTCGTGTATGCTTGTGACCGTTTTCTCACGGTGCATTCCTCTCACACGGAAACAAAGCGCATCAAGCTTCCGCGCAAGGCCACGGCTTACGAGGTCTACGAGGGAAAGTGTTACTGCCGCGGAGAAAAGGAATTTTCCTGCGATATGAAATACGGAGAAACGAAAACGTTTTGCCTGACCTATGATGAATAAAGCGCGGAAAACGAAAAAATCCGTCTTGAAAAAGACGGATTTTTTGTATATATGACAACAATCGTTGTCATATTATCGGTTTTAGTCAATAACGCGAACGCGGATCATATCCGGAATGGAGTTAAGAACTGCAACGGCAGCATCCGAAACCTTCACGCCGCTTTCGATGATCGTGTAAGCAAAATCGCCCTTCGCGCTGTTGGACATATTTTCGATGTTGATGCCCTCGGCAGAGAGAATTGCGGTGATCTTAGAAAGCATACCGGAAACGTTGCGGTGGCAGAGGCAGATGCGGCTGATGCCGGTGTGGGGAATCGAAACGGCGGGGTAGTTGACGGAGTTGCGGATGTTACCCGTCGTCAGATATTCAACAAGGGACTGCGCCGCCATGATCGCGCAGTTGTCCTCGCTCTCCTCGGTGGATGCGCCAAGGTGAGGAATGTTCACGGTGTGAGGAAGGTTCACGGTTTCGGGAATCGGGAAGTCGGTGATGTAAGCCGCAACCTTGCCGCTTTCCAGCGCTTCCTTGATGTCTGCGGTGTTTACGAGGTCAGCTCTTGCGAGGTTGATGATGCGAACGCCGTCCTTCATCTTTGCGATGGTTTCTTTGTTGATCATGCCCTTCGTGGTGGGCGTGGAGGGAACGTGAATGGTGATATAATCTGCCTGCGCATAGATATCGTCATAGCTATCTGCCTTATGAACGGCGCGGGAGAGGCTCCATGCCGCTCCAACCGTCAGATAGGGGTCGCAGCCAACAACGTTCATGCCAAGCGAATGCGCCGCGTTTGCCACGAGGCCGCCGATTGCGCCAAGGCCGATAACGCCGAGGGTTTTGCCGAAGATCTCGCATCCGGCAAACTGTGCCTTGCCCTTCTCAACGCTCTTGGCGAGATTTTCGTCTGCCGCATTTTCCTTCACCCATTCGATACCGCCAACGATATCGCGGGAGGCGAGGAGCAGAGCGGCGATTGCCAGCTCCTTAACGCCGTTTGCGTTTGCACCGGGCGTGTTGAAAACAACAACGCCGGCTTCTGCGCAGGTGTCAAGGGGAATGTTGTTCACGCCTGCGCCTGCTCTTGCGATGGCAAGAAGCGAGGGAGGAATGGGCATCTCGTGCAGGGAAGCGGAGCGCACCATCATTGCGGTGGGCTCTTCAAAGCTTTCGCCAACGGCAAACTGTTTTTTATCAAAAACGTCCGTGCCAACCTTGGCGATCTTATTCATAAGTTGAATGTTAAACATGGAAAAATCTCCTGATCTCTGAAATGATTATGCGTCCAGCTTGGGATTTTCTGCGGCAAACTTCTTCATGAAGTTCACGAGCGCCTCAACGCCCTCGTAAGGCATTGCGTTATAGATGGAGGCGCGCATACCGCCAACCGAGCGGTGTCCCTTCAGGTTCTTGAGTCCTGCGGCGGAGGCTTCCTTGGCAAACTTCTTGTCAAGCTCTGCATCGCCCGTAACGAAAACAACGTTCATCATCGAGCGGCACTTCTTGTCCACGGGTGCGGTGTAGTAGCTCTGCTTATCGAGATAATCGTAGAGAAGGCTTGCCTTCTTCTCGTTGCGGCGCTTCATTTCCTCAAGACCGCCGATGGAGAGGATCCATTCGAACACGAGCTTTGCCATGTAGATAGCGAAGCAGGGAGGCGTGTTGTACATCGAGTTTTCGTCCACCATGTTCTTGTAGTCGAGCATTGCGGGCGTGTCGGGGCGTGCGTTTCCAACGAGATCCTCGCGCACGATCGCGATCGTCAGACCTGCGGGAGCAACGTTTTTCTGCGCGCCTGCATAGATCAGGGCAAACTTGGAAACGTCAATCGGCTCGGAGATGATGCAGGAGGACATGTCTGCAACGAGGGGAATGTTGCCCGTGTCGGGGATGTAGTGGAACTTCGTTCCGTAGATCGTGTTGTTGAAGCAGATATGCACGTAATCCGCATCGGGGCGGAAATCGCTGCGCTTGGTTTCGGGAATGGTGGAGAAGGTGGGCGTTGCGCCTGCGGAGGAAGCGGCAATCACGATATCGCCGTATTTCTTTGCCTCCAGGTATGCCTTCTTGGAGAACTGGCCGGAAACGATGTAGTCTGCGCACTTATGCTCGGAAAGCAGGTTGAGCGGAACGGAGGCAAACTGCGTGGATGCGCCGCCCTGCAGGAAGAGGATCTTGTAGTTGGCGGGGATGTCCATCAGCTTGCGAAGTGCAGCCTCTGCATCGTTGAGAATCGTCTCAAACTCGGGGGTGCGGTGGCTCATCTCCATAACGGACATACCGGAGTCACCGTAGCAAAGAAGCTCGGCCTGTGCTTTTTC
>JAZQWS010000337.1:0-1451 GCA_045632465.1 Eubacteriales bacterium | reverse complement strand
TCTTCCTAAGACCGCTTGGCCTCCGACTTCAAACGCGCCCTTTTCCTAAGTTTGCACATACGTGCAAGGCAAACGCTGCTATTCATCAAAATCGGAGAGGAGCGCAGAAATCTCTTCTCCCGCCAGGGGACGGAGCGCGCCAAGGGGAAGGTCGCCGAGAGAAAGCGGGCCAAAGGCAATGCGGCGCAGACAGATCACGTAGCCGCCAACGGCAAGGAGCATTTTGCGCACCTGATGCTTCTTCCCTTCCGTAATCGTCAGCTCGCCGACGGTTACGATATCGTTTTGATGGCGACGAAGGCGCTTTTGCTCGTATTCGGAAATATCGGAAAAAATTTCCGAGGCAGGGACTGCGCGCAGGATGCGAAGGCGCGCGGGCGCGGTGCGGACGGTTTTCTCGCGATCTAAGAAAACGCCGTTTTCCAGCGCATCGCGATCCGCCTCGGAGAGGCGACCGAGCGAATAGAAGAGGTAGGTTTTCGGCACGTGGTGGCGGGGGTGGAGCAGGCGCGCGGTGAGCGCGCCGTTATCCGTAAAAAGGAGGAGTCCTTCGGTTTCCTTATCGAGGCGCCCGACGGGAAAGAGATCCCTATATTCCTCGGGGAAGGCATCCATCACGGTGGGACGGTTTGCGTCCGTTCTCGCGGTTAATTCGCCGCGCGGCTTGTTATAAATTAAATAGCGATGCATTCCGTTCCTCCTCTCTTTTTCAATCAATATTTTGCATTTTTGACAACTTTTATTTTCATTTTATTGCATTTTTGTGGAGAAGCGTGCGCATGGAGTTCAAAATTGCGAGAACCGCAACGCCCACGTCAGCAAACACGCCCCACCACATTCCAACAAAGCCGAAAGCCCCCAAAATCAAGACACCGAGTTTTACAAAAAGGGCGAAAGCAATGTTTTGTTTTGCGATCGAAACGGTCTTTTTTGCGATGCGGATCGCCTCGGGAAGGCGCGAAAGAATATCCGACATGATGACGATATCCGAGGCCTCCATGGCACTATCCGTTCCTGCTCTGCCCATGGCGATACCCACGTTTGCGCGGGCGAGAGAGGGCGAATCGTTAATACCGTCACCCACGTAGGCAACGCGGTTTTTCGGATCGCGGAGGATGGATTCCAGGGCGGCATATTTATCCTCGGGGCGCAGGGATGCGGCGAAGGAATCAAGGCCGAGGGCCGAGGAAACGGCGCGCGCGGCGGGCTCGGCATCCCCCGTGAGCATATGGAGATTTTTAACACCGAGAGCGCGAAGCTCGGAAAGCGCGGCGGCGGCTTCGGGCTTCACGGTATCCGAAAGGTGAATTTCACCAAGAAGATTGCCGTCACACGCGACCAAAACCGCGCCGAGGGATTTTTCTGTACGTTCGTCTGCAATGCCGTTTTCCGACAGCAGGCGCGCATTGCCTACGAGGACGGTTTTGCCATCCACCTTGGCGATAATGCCC
>JAZQWS010000336.1:0-1229 GCA_045632465.1 Eubacteriales bacterium | reverse complement strand
GATGCAAAGCCGAAATTGCCCTGCATAAACTCCTCGGGATTCTGCGGTCGGTTCACTCCCGCAAGATTGAAAACGAAATCCGCCTTCTCGCAGCCCGTTAGAAGCAGCTCTTCCGAGGAATCGATATCGTAAAGAAACAGCTCGCCGATCGAAAGATTCGGCCGCGTTTTGTCCTTGCCGTCACGAATGCATTTCAGCGCCTCGGCAAGATTTTTTCCAACAAAGCCCTTCGCGCCTGTAATCAGAATGTTCATATTATTTTCCGACCTTTGCAAGCTCGTCCTGAATATAAGCCAGCGAGGCGATCTTCGCCTTCGTTTCTTCAACAGTCAAGAGCTTTGTGTTATTGGAATTGAATTCGGTCAAGGTATTGCGCTCCTTATCGCCGTCCTTAAAATACTTATCGTAATTCAGGCCGCGCTTATCGCAGGGTACGCGATAGAAGTTTCCCATATCAATTGCACCCGCGCACTCCTCGTTCGTCAGAAGCGTTTCATACATCTTCTCGCCGTGGCGAATACCGATCACCTTGATATTTTCCTTATCGCCGCCAAAGAGCTCACAAACCGCCTCTGCCTGCGTCTGAATGGTGCAAGCGGGCGCCTTCTGCACAAGGATATCACCGCTCTCGCCGTGCTCAAACGCAAACAGAACGAGATCCACCGCCTCATCCAGCGACATGATGAAACGCGTCATCGAAGGATCTGTGATCGTGATGGGGTTGCCCGCCTTGATCTGATCGATCCAAAGCGGGATCACCGATCCGCGCGAGCACATAACGTTTCCGTATCTCGTGCAGCAGATCTTCGTCTTCTCGGGGTTCACAGTTCTCGACTTTGCAACGATCACCTTCTCCATCATCGCCTTCGAGGTTCCCATCGCATTCACGGGATACGCCGCCTTGTCCGTGGAAAGGCAAACCACGTTCTTCACCCCTGCCTCAATCGCCGCGGTCAGCACGTTTTCCGTTCCAAGCACGTTGGTTTTCACGGCCTCGATCGGAAAAAATTCGCAGGACGGCACCTGCTTCAGCGCCGCCGCGTGAAAGATATAATCCACGCCGTGCATCGCGTTGCGCACGCTGTCAATATCGCGCACGTTTCCTATGTAAAATTTGATCTTATCGGCAACGTCAGGCATCTTCGCCTGAAACTCATGGCGCATATCGTCCTGCTTCTTCTCGTCGCGCGAGAAAATGCGAATCTCGCCAATATCCGTCCTCAGAAATC
>JAZQWS010000335.1:0-12896 GCA_045632465.1 Eubacteriales bacterium | reverse complement strand
TGCGGAGGGCTCTGCTTTTTGTAGGATTTCAGGGAAAGCGGGACGTCGAAGAGCGCCGTCCCCTACCATTTATACAAAATTAATCCACAAGAGTTACGGTCACATCTTTAACCTTTTCATAGGTGATGGAGGCGAGTTCTTTTTCGGGATAGGGGTTCTTATAGGCAGCCTTAAACAAAAGCTCACCGTCTTTATATATCGGCAGAGATGCGCCGACCGGCTCTTTATGCGTGAGCTCGCAAGCGGCGGCATACTCCGCTTCGGAGAGAGGCGTTTTGGAGGAGGCAATATTATAGCCGTAGTACACGGGGAGCTTGGCAACGCTTCCGTCTTCGTAGGTTACAACGTGATGACCGAGAAGGAACTCCTCGTCTACGATAAAGCGGCCGTCATAGAAGGCGCGGTAAGGCTCAAAATACTCTGTCTGATGCGTGATCTCGATGGGATTTTCGCCAAGGGTTGCCTTATAGCGGTTATAAAGAAGCTCCTTGGTTTTATTACCTACGTAGGCGCGCATATTCTCATCATAATCGCCGTTCCAGAGAATCCAAGCCGTGGAAACGAGATTGAAATTCTGCAGATTTCTCTGCATATATTTTTCTTCCAGGCTTCCCCAGTTGGAAACAAAGCCGCCGCGCGTGCGCGCGATGCGCGTTCTATAGTCCATCAAGGCATGCGCATAAAAGTTGCCGTAAAGCATCGGGAAGCCGCGCTCCTCGATGAGCTCCCTCTCCTCGTCCTTGATCGATTCAATCCTCCAGGACCAGTTCAGAAGCGTGACGCTATTCGGAAGAAGCTCCTTGACCTCATACAAAGCGGGGATATCCTTTTTGGGATACGGATTTGCGCCGAAGGGCATCAGCGGATCGTTTTCATCATAATAAATAATGATGTTCTTAAACAGCTTATCCGCCCAAATGATGGACTTGATTCCCTTCTTTTCAAGATATTCGGAGATCTTCTTGATATCGTTTACGTAAAGTTCGGAGGGGGATTTATCCTTGCAGAGGGGGCATTTTGCGGCGGTATAAAACTCATCGTGGCCAATATTGATGTAATCGCTTCCAAATACGTCGATCACCTCATCGAGGATATCGAAAACGATCTCGTAGGATTTGGGATTGGAGGGGCAATAAGTATCGGGATAATTATCCTCGGCGCGCTCGTTCAGGTCTCGGTGCGCACGGACGATATAGTCCGAATGGCTGAGGGTTGGTACCTCGGGATACACCTCAATCTCGCGCTCACGGCAATAGGCAATGAGATCCCGCATTTCATCCTGCGTGATAAAGCTTCCGTTACCGTTATCAAAATGGATGGAATCCTTCATCCAATAATACATTCTGTTCTGGATGTCCTGCGCGGCCTCGGGGCTGACGCTGACCTCCTTGCAAAATTCCACCCAAGCGGCGTTGATCTCCGGATGGCGCTTATATTCCATTGCGCCGCCGACCTCGATCATGAGCGTGTTATACTTATATCCGACGAGCATATCGTCCACCATCTTCTTGAAGAGGGGGATATAAGCCGAGCCGGGGGTGTAAACGCGATAGCCGCGCACCTCCTTATCGGGATAATCAAAGAGGACGAGCGAGGAAAGCTTGCCTGCCTCAATGAGCGAGCGCAGAGTTGCGGCGGCATAGATCAAACCGCGATGCGCGGGGGCATACAGCGCGATACTTCCCTTCTCCTCGCATACTTCGATGAGATAACTCTCCTTATTTTCAACAAAGGATGCGCCGAGCGCGGCCTTTTTCTCCTCGGAGATAGAAAGATAGAGCGAAATCTCCATCGTCTTCCCTTCCTTTTTCAGCGAAGCAAGCGTTTCCTCCACGTGGCGGCGCGCAAAGGCATCCGTTTCGGAACAAACGATTTTGCTCTCTGAGGAAAGCGCAAAGGGCTCTCCCTTTTTCTCATAATAGCGATATTCAAAAAACATTCCGTCAATCTTTTTCATTGTCATTTCCCTTTCTATAACCTCCGAATGGATTATTTTTTGCCCGTAGAGCCAAAACCGCCCTCGCCGCGCACGGTTTCGCCAAGCTCCTCTGCTACCAGAAATTCCGCCTGCAGGACGGGGAGGATGCAAAGCTGGGCAATGCGCTCGCCGCCCGCGATCGTGGCATCGACATTTGAATGATTATGCAGAGCAACCATGAACTCGCCGCGATAATCCGAATCGATCACGCCCACCTTATTGGCAGGGGCAAGGCCTCTTTTGGAGGCGATGCCGCTTCTTGCAAAAAGGAATCCCGCATAGCCCTCGGGGATCTCCATGGCAAGCCCCGTATGGATCATCACGGTTTGATGCGCGGGAATGACAACATCCGCGCCGGGAAGATTATAAAGATCCGCGCCTGCGGCAGAAGCGCTTCCATACGTAGGGAGAATGGCGCTTTCATTCAGCTTTTTTACCTTGATTTTCATACTGTTTCTTCCTTTTTCTCAAAAATTCGGTCTTTTTTGCATCCGTCCCAGATGACGATCTCGCCTGCGGCACGGGTTTTATTCATATCAATAATACGCTGATTGGTTGAGCCGCGGAAGCGAATACCGAGGCTCTTTTTTTCTTCCTCGTAGCGCCCGTCTACAAGAATATCCGTGAGCGCAAGGATCTCTGCCGTGATGGGAAGAAATTTCGGATGCATACCGCGCGCACCCGTAAGCTCCTCATAGAGATTTCCCGTGAAGATCCAGAGCGTTTTCTTCGGGAAGCGGCGCTTGAATTCGCGCAGGAAGGGCAAAAGCGCCACCTGGTTTTCCGGCTCCATGGGCTCGCCGCCCAAAACCGTTAACCCCGCAACAACAGGATTTTCAAAGGTTTTATAGATCATTTCGGCGGTTTCCTCGGTGAAGGGCTCGCCGAAGTCAAACGCCCAGGTTTCCTTGTTGAAGCAATTTTTGCAAGCGTTGCGGCATCCGCTGACGAAAAGAGAGGTGCGGACGCCCTCGCCGTTTGCAATATCGCTTTTTTTGATCGCACCGTAATACATCGGGATCTCCTCCGTTTTTATTTAAGTCCGAGCTTATCACGCAGATATCTGCCCGTATAAGAATTCTCGCAGGCGGCAACCTGCTCCGGCGTTCCCGAGGCAACGAGCGTGCCTCCGCCGTCTCCGCCCTCAGGGCCGAGGTCCACGATATAGTCCGCCGTTTTGATCAGGTCGAGATTATGCTCGATGACAACCACCGTATTGCCCACAGAAACGAGGCGCTGGAGGATCAGAATCAGCTTGGAAACATCCTCCGAATGGAGTCCCGTGGTTGGCTCATCCAGAATATAGATCGTTTTTCCCGTGGAGCGCTTGGCAAGCTCAGTGGCAAGCTTCACGCGCTGTGCCTCGCCGCCCGAAAGCGTTGTGGAGGACTGGCCGATTTTGATATAGCCGAGACCAACGTCAAAGAGCGTTTGCAGCTTGCGCTGAAGCTGAGGCAGACCGTCGAAGAAGGAGATTCCCTCCTCCACGGACATTTCAAGGACATCGTAAATATTTTTTCCTTTATACTTTACTTCAAGCGTATCGCGGTTATAGCGCTTGCCCTTGCAAACATCGCACTTCACGTATACGTCGGGAAGAAAGTTCATTTCAATGCACATCACGCCGTCACCCTCGCAGGCCTCACAGCGGCCGCCTCGCACGTTGAAGGAGAAGCGCCCCGCATCGTAGCCCTTCGCCTTGGCATCGGGAGTTTTGGCAAAAAGATTGCGGATATCCGTGAAAAGCCCCGTATAGGTGGCGGGATTGGAGCGTGGCGTTCTGCCAATAGGGCTTTGATCAATATTGATGACCTTATCGAGTTGCTCATAGCCGAAAATTTCGCGCGCTTTTCCCGGATAGGTATCCGCGCGATTGAGCTTTTTGGCAAGCGTGCGATTGATAACGGCGTTGACGAGAGAGGATTTTCCGCTTCCCGAAACGCCGGTTACGGCCGTGAACGTGCCGAGCGGAATATCCACGTCTAAGTTCTTAAGGTTATTTTCGGTTGCGCCGCGAACCGAGAGAAAATGACCGTTACCCGCGCGGCGCTCTGCGGGAACGGGAATGCATTTTCTGCCCGAAAGATATGCGCCTGTCATGGAGGTTGGATGCGCGGCAATCTCCTTCGGCGTTCCGATCGCAACAACCTCGCCGCCGTGAATGCCCGCGCCCGGGCCAATATCCACGATGAAATCCGATTCGGCCATCGTTTCCTCATCATGCTCCACAACGATCACGCTATTGCCAATGTCGCGCAGATTTTTCAGAGTTTTGATCAGCTTTCCGTTATCTCTCTGATGCAAGCCGATGCTTGGCTCGTCGAGGATATAAAGCACGCCCGTTAAGGCCGAGCCGATCTGCGTTGCAAGGCGAATGCGCTGGGCTTCGCCGCCCGAGAGCGTTCCTGCCGTTCTCGCCAACGTCAGATAATCAAGACCAACGCTGATAAGGAAGGTCAGGCGCGCACGAATTTCCTTCAAAACCTCCGATGCAATTGCCATTTGCATATCGGAAAGTACAATATTATTTACAAAATCGAGCATTTTGCCGATGGAGAGACGGCAAATTTCATCGATATTCAGGCCGCCGACGGTGACGCCGAGAACCAAGGGAGAGAGGCGGCTTCCACCGCATTTCGGGCAAGCAACCTCCTCAACAAACTCCTGATAATAGTCACCGCCTGCCATTTTCATGCGTTTCTCGATGATACCGACAACACCGTCAAACGTGGTGTTGGAGGGTCTTGCAACGCCGCCGAAATAGCGCATGACGGAATAGCGGCGATCCCCCGTTCCGTACATAAGTGCGCGGATGGCCTCCTCCGAGAATTCGGAGATGGGCGTATCCAACGTGAAGCCGTAATCCTTGCCGATCTCGGCGAGGAGCGGCCCCGTCCAGGAATCCTCCGTCATGGTTTTAAAGCCGTTGGCGGCGATGGCACCGCTGCGCAGAGAAAGCTCTTTTTTTGGAAGAAGCTTTTCCACGGAGATCTGCTGCATATTTCCGATGCCCGCACAATGCGGGCAAGCACCGATGGGATTATTGAAGGAAAACATTCTCGGCTCAAGCTCGGGGAAGCCAACGTCATGCTCCTCGCAGGCATAGCGCTGAGAAAAGCTCATCTCTTCCCCCTCTGTGCCGTCACGGTTAACAACCGCGATGCCGACCTTGCCGTCTGCCACGCGGAGCGCGCTTTCCACGGAATCCGAGAGTCTTGCGCGAATGTCCGCGCGCATCACAAGACGGTCCAGCACGATATCGATCGTGTGCTTCTGATTTTTATCAAGGGTGATGGTTTCGGAGAGATCGTACATGGCGCCATCCACACGAACGCGGGCGAAGCCGCTCTTTTTCGCATCGGCAAAGACCTTTTCATGCATTCCCTTCTGCGCCTTGACAACGGGAGCAAGCACCAAAAAGCGCGTTCCCTCCGCAAGATTCATGATGCGGTCTACGATCTGATCCTGCGTTTGCTGAGAAATTTCCTTTCCGCAGACGGGGCAATGCGGCGTTCCCACGCGGGCATACAAAAGACGAAGATAATCGTATATCTCCGTGACTGTGCCGACCGTGGAGCGCGGGTTCTTCGACGTGGTTTTCTGATCAATGGAAATGGCGGGAGAGAGGCCTTCGATGAGATCGACCTCCGGCTTATCCATCTGACCAATGAACATGCGCGCGTAGGAAGAGAGGCTTTCCACAAAGCGGCGATGCCCCTCCGCATAGAGCGTGTCAAAGGCGAGGGAGGACTTTCCGCTTCCCGAAAGGCCCGTGAGCACCACGAGCTGATCGCGCGGAATCGTCAGATCTATATTTTTCAGGTTGTTTACCCTTGCACCTTTAATGATAATGCTTTTTGCCATTGGTTTTCCTTTATCCTTTTTGATTCTTAAGCTCGCGAATCTGATCGCGAATAAAGGCCGCCTTTTCAAATTCCAGGGTTCTTGCCGCCTCGCGCATTTCGGCGCTCAGCTGCTCGATCATGCGCTCGCGCTCCAGGCGCGAAAGCTTCTTATCCGTGATCTTCGGGGCTTTCTTTCCGATCTCGATCACGTCTGCGACCTTCTTTTTCACGCTTTCGGGCGTGATGCCGTGCGCCTCGTTATAGGCCATCTGAATGGCGCGGCGGCGGTTGGTTTCATCTATTGCGCCGCGCATCGATCCCGTGATCGTGTCGGCATACATAATAACGTGGCCGTTTACGTTTCGTGCGGCACGTCCGATCGTCTGAATCAGGGAGGTTTCGCTTCGAAGGAAGCCCTCCTTATCGGCATCCAGGATCGCCACGAGGGAGACCTCGGGAATATCAAGTCCCTCACGAAGGAGGTTGATGCCGACAAGCACGTCAAACACGCCGAGGCGCAGATCGCGGATGATCTGCATGCGCTCGATCGTTTCCACCTGGTGGTGGATATATTTGACCTTGATTTCATGCGTTAAGAGATATTCCGTCAGATCCTCGGCCATTTTCTTTGTCATGGTAGTTACGAGAACCTTTTCGCCGCGCTCCGTGGTTTTTCGGATCTCGCCGATCAGATCGTCCACCTGCCCTTCCACGGGGCGAAGGATAATTTCGGGATCGACAAGTCCCGTCGGGCGGATCAGCTGCTCCACACGAGAGGAGCTTTCCTCCGCTTCGTATGGGCCGGGGGTTGCACTGACGAAAATCACCTGCCCGATCCTCTGCTCGAATTCCTCAAAGAACAGCGGGCGGTTATCAAAGGCGGAGGGCAGACGGAAGCCAAACTCCACCAGATTCTTTTTTCTCGCATAGTCGCCACCGCTCATGCCGCGCACCTGCGGAAGCGTTACGTGCGACTCGTCCACGAAGAGAATATAATCCTTCGGGAAATAATCGAGAAGCGTGTAAGGCGAGGAGCCCGGCTCGCGACCGCTCAGAATGCGCGAATAGTTTTCAACGCCCGAGCAAAAGCCGACCTCGCGAAGCATTTCGATATCGTATTTGGTGCGCTCCTCGATTCTCTGCGCCTCGAGAAGCTTTTTCTGACTGCGGAAGAATTCCACTCTTTCGTGCATTTCCGCTTCAATTTCGGCAAGCGCCGCTTCCCTCTTCTCATCGCTCACGGCATAGTGCGTTGCGGGGAAGATGGCGGCATAAGAAAGAATTTGCTCAATTTCGCCCGTGACGGTATTTACCGAGCAGAGACGATCGATCTCATCACCGAAGAACTCAACACGGATGGCCTTATCCTTGGAGGACGCGGGAAAGATCTCGACAACATCGCCGCGCACGCGGAATTTATCACGCACAAAGTTTACGTCATTTCGCTCGTAGCTGATGCTGACGAGACGACGGATCAATTCATCGCGCGACATTTCCATGCCCGCACGCATACCGATCAGGAGACTTTCGTATTCCATGGGATCACCCAAGGAATAGATGCAGGAAACGGATGCCACGATGATCACGTCACGCCGCTCAAATAGCGCAGAGGTTGCACTATGGCGGAGCATATCGATCTCATCGTTGATCATCGCATCCTTTTCGATATAAACGTCCTTGCCGGGAATATACGCCTCCGGCTGATAATAATCGTAGTACGAAACGAAATATTCCACCGCGTTTTCCGGAAAGAAGGAGCGAAACTCCGTGCAAAGCTGGGCGGCAAGCGTTTTGTTATGTGCCAGGACGAGCGTTGGACGGTTCAAGGCGGCAATTACATTTGCCATCGTAAAGGTTTTTCCCGATCCCGTTACGCCGACGAGCGTTTGCGCGCGCTCACCTGCTTCAATTCCCTGAATCAGCGATGCGATCGCCGCAGGCTGGTCTCCCGTTGGCGCAAATTCGCTGACAAGCTTGAATTTTTTCTCTTCCACTTCTTCTCCTTTCTCCGCATCGCGGGTGTGAATTTTTCAGAATGTAAAAACAAGACTGCTCTTGCATCTTAGCCGAGGCGGCGTTCAACTTTGCGAGCAGTCTTTGGCTTAATTGAAGTTGATTTTTAGGTTTTTGGGGCGTTCGCGTTGTGGAAAATTGAAATTTACCACAATGCGAATGGAGAAGCATGGAAAATCGGAGATTTACCACACTTCACCACAGCCTGCGGGCTGCGTTTTTACTACTACCTGTGCGCGCTTCGCGCGAGGTCACTTGCTTGATTCGTTCCCGCCAAAAGACCACAGGCACGGTGCTTTTGCGAAGTGTCAAAGCACTACGATAACTAAAGCTCTGTAGAGCGCTGAGGCAGTGCCGAAGGGGTTTTCGGGAGGATCGTTCGTTCTTCGCCCCGTAAGGTGTACGAGGGTACATCGAGGGGCGAAAACGGACGAAGAAAAATAAAACCAATTCTTTTGGAAGAAAAACGGAGTTTTTCAACAATTGTGCTTCATAAAAACTCTTTTTTATTTTTCGTTCCTACCAAAAGACCACAGGCACGATTAGTTGTCCCAGTTGTGATATACAGCCGTTATATCATCATCCTCGTTGAACTTATCCAGCATCTTCTCCATATTTTCCGCATCGTCATCGCTTGCGAGTTCAACGTACGTGGAGGGAACCTTTGCGAGGTCTGCGGTGTCGATCTTATAACCGAGGGCGAGGATCGCATCACGAACGGCATCCAGGTCGTCCACTGCCGTATAAATAGTGTATTCCCCTTCATCGCTCTTAATATCCTCTGCGCCGCACTCAAGGGCATCCTCCATCACCTTATCCTCATCGAGCTCTTCATCCTCGTCGATGATGGTGATCACGCCCTTTTCCTCAAAGAGGAATGCAACGCATCCGTTCGTTCCCATATTTCCGCCGTATTTGCTGAAATAAGAACGCACGTTTCCTGCGGTTCGATTACGGTTATCCGTGGAGGTTTCTACGATTACGGCAACGCCCGAGGGACCATAGCCCTCGTAAACGATCTCCTCGTAGTTGATATCGTTGTTCTCGGAGAACTTCTTGATGGTTCTCTGGATATTTTCGTTGGGCACGTTGTTTGCCTTTGCCTTTGCGATCAGATCGCGAAGCTTGCTGTTGTTATTCGGATCGGGGCCGCCCGCCTTGATGGCAACGCACATTTCCTTGCCGATCTTCGTGAAAATCTTCGCCTTTGCGGCATCGGATTTTTCCTTCTTGTGCTTAATGTTGTTCCATTTGGAATGTCCGGACATTGTTTTTTCTCCTGTTTTTATCTCAAATTTATTTTAGATCTTTTCGGGGCTCTGCATACAGATCAGATGCAGGGCGGTTTTCAACACACGGCTCGTTGCCGCAGTGAGCGCAACACGGCTTGCCTTTACGGCCGCATCCTCGCAGGAGAGGATGGGATGATCGTGATAGAAGCCATTATACGCGGCGCAAAGCTCAAGGATATAACGCGTTACAAGCGAGGGCTCGTATTCTGCGATGGCGGCCTCCACTCTCTCGGGGAAGCGGGAAAGAACCTTGGCAAGCTCGATCTCGCGCTCGCCGAGGGGCGCATCGCTCATCACGGCAGAGGATTCCGCCTTTTCAAGCACGGAGCAGGTGCGCGCATAGGTGTACTGCACGTACGGGCCGGTGTTTCCGTCAAAGGAAAGCGCATCCTCCATCATGAAGTTGATATCACGCATACGGTTGTTGGAAAGATAATAGAACACAATCGCACCAACGCCAACCTTCTCCGCGATTGCGGCACACTCGGCGGGATCGGGATGCTTTTCCTTGGTGATATCGTACACTCTTGCGATAGCCTCGGCAAACAGATCCTTCAGAAGGATAACGTTACCCGTTCTCGTTGCCAGCTTTGCTCCGTTAATGCTGACCGTTCCGTAAGGCACGTGAACGAGGCGATCGCTCCAATCGTAGCCCATCATCTCAACGACCTTGAACCACTGCGCAAAATGCAGAGACTGCGCGGCAGAGGTTACGTAGATCGCCTTATCAAAGCTATATTCTTGCTTGCGGTAAACAGCGGCGGCGATATCACGCGTGGGATACAAGGTAGATCCGTCGCGCTTCAGAATCAGGCAGGGGGGCATACCGTAAGGCTCGAGATCTACGATAGAAGCACCGTCATCGATCTTCAGAAGGCCGCTGTCACGAAGCTTCTGCACCTGTGCGGGCATCTTATCCGTATAGAAGGATTCGCCCTTATAGCTATCAAAAGTGATATCGAGCTGCTTATAGGTTTTTTCATACTCTTCAAGGCTGACGGAGACAAACCACTTCCAAAGTGCGATATTCTCCTCGTTTCCATCCTCAAGCTTCTTGAATTCCGCGCGAGAGGCATCACCGAGCGCGGAGGACTTGGGTCCATCGGGATTCTTGGCAAGGGAGGCATCCTCCTCGGCCTTGATCTCGTTATTGATACGAACGTAGAGATCCACGAGCGCATCCACGCCCTTTGCCTCTACGGCCGCCTTATCGCCCCACATTTTATAGGCAACGATGAGCTTACCGAACTGCGTTCCCCAGTCACCGAGATAATTGATACCCACGCACTTGTAGCCCGCAAATTCATGCAGAAGCTTCAGGGAATGACCGATCACGGTGGTTCCGAGATGGCCGATGTGGAAGGGCTTCGCTACGTTGGGAGAGGAATAGTCCAAAACAACTGTTTTGCCCTCACCGCACATGGGAGAGCCGTACTTTTCACCCTTTTCGGCGATTTCGCCGACAACGCGCTTTGCAAACGCCGTTCCGTTTACACGGAAGTTCAGGTATCCGCCCTGCGCCTCAACGGAAGAAAACTCCGGCAGGCAAAGAGATTCGGAAAGCGTTTTCGCGATCTCCATGGGAGAGCGGCGAAGGCTCTTCGAAAGACGGAAGCAAGGAAGCGCAAGATCGCCCATTGCCTTATCCGGCGGATACTCCAGCATATCCAGAATTTCGCCCTCCGACAATGCCGCGGCGGGATACTTCTCTGCTACAAGTGCCGCAATCGCTGCGGCGGTGTTCTTCTTTAATTTCAGCATATATACCTCAAAAAATTGACAGTTCTTTTTTCGTTTTCATTTCCCGACGGATCAGAAGGAATTCTTCATTTTAACGTATTCCTTGCCATCCTCCTCGTAAGGAACGAGGACTGCGGGAATCAGGGAGTTCATATTGAAAGCATACGCCAGGGCGGACGGAAGGCCGCTCTTTACGTAATATTCGCCATCCTTTTCGGCAACGAGGACGTCCGGCACAGTCTGCCCCACCTCGAGCTTCATGGAGAGAATACGGATCTGATCGGCATCCACCGCATCGTCTACGTACGAGAGACGCTCGGGGCAAAGCATTGCATGCGCAAAGGCTTGTCCCTCATTTTTCAGGCGGAAGGCCGCAAGAATGCAGGCGCTGATCTCCTCAGGCGTGGCGTACGTGGTGTCTACCACCAGATCGTAATTCGCGAAATCCTGGATATCTACACCGTATTTTTCGCGGTAACGCTTCTGCTCGCTGGCACGGCGGCGCTTCGTTTCGCTCACCTGCTGAGCAAGAGAGCCCGTGCTTTCACCGGTGCGGCCGGCATTCATGATACGCAGAGCGGCAACCTCGGCATCCGCGGAAAGATACACCTTGAAGGTTCCCTTCGTGAAATGCCATGCCATACGCGAATCGATGATCAGCGGGCGCGCGTCCTCCGAGAGAGCGACAAGCCCATCGTCTATCTCCTTATCGATCTCGGGATGCGTTTCCATATATACGTTCAGGTCCGCAACGCTCATGCCGCGCCTCTCTGCCACGGCGCGAACGATCGCTCCCGTGGAATAATATTCTGCGCCGAGCGCTTCGATCAAAAGCTTGGCAACGGTGCTTTTTCCGCTGCCCAGATCGCCTGCCAAAGAAATCTTGTTTCCCATATGCACTCCTAAAAATGATAAAATCATGATTAATATATTATATATTAAAACGCGCGCATTGTCAAGATATTTCAAATACTTTGCGCGAATTTTCGCGAAAATATTACGTGCACGAGGGATTCCGGCAAAAAGAAAATCCGAATGATGCGTATATTTTTTTTCAAAGCGGCAAAAAATGAGAGCACGGAACACAAAGAAAGGAAAGTTTTATGGAAAAGAAATTCAACTTCAGCGACCAGCCCTTGAAAACGAAAATCATTTACGGAGCGGTGATCGCCATTCTCTGCTTCAGCGCCGTGATCGTTGGCCTTGTGGCGGCAAACCGAAAGCCCCAGACCCCCTCGGACGAGCAAAATCCGCCCTTGACCGACGGTCAGACGCCCTCCGAGGAGAACAAGAACGAAGGCGAAAAGCCAAAGGAGGAGGCGCTGACCTTTGCGATGCCGACAAACGGCGAGATCATGACGGCACACAGCCTCACGGTTCCCGTTTACTCCGAAACGCTCGGCGAATGGCGCATTCACACAGGGGTTGACATTGCAACCGAGGTCTCTGCACCCGTTTATGCCGCGGCAAGAGGCACGGTCAGCAAAATCTATAAGGATCCCATGCTCGGCACGACCGTTGAGATCTCGCACGAGGGCGGCATTACGACCGTTTACTCCAATCTGAACGCGGTGCTCGCAGAGGGGATCGCAGAGGGCACAGAGGTTTCCAAGGGGGCGATCCTGGGCGTTGTCGGCGACACGGCAATCTCCGAGCTCGGCGCGGAGGCACACCTGCATTTCGGCATGAAGGTGAACGGCGCGGCCGTGAATCCCATGGATTATATGGAGAAAAAGCAGGAGAGCGCGGACATTCTCTGATCGCGCATTTCACCCCAAAAAACGGAGCACGGAAAGTTTTTTTCTTTCCGACTCCGTTTTTTATTTTTGTTCCATCATGGTACAAAACAAAGAAAAACATAGAAAAACGTTTTTTATTCTTGTCTTTTTCCGCCGTTTCTCGTCATTCTTCGTTTTTTTTGCTCTTCCTATTGCTTTTACGGAAGATTTGTGGTAAACTATATAAGTAATATAATAAAAAGGAAACGGAACACATGAAAAACATTGCTATTCTCGGTTTTGGCGTTGT
>JAZQWS010000334.1:0-14758 GCA_045632465.1 Eubacteriales bacterium | reverse complement strand
GCCTCTCCCTTTCCCGAAAGGAAAAAGCTTATATAATCGAGAAAATCATCCGCATTTTTCAGCCAGCGGAACTCATTCAGATGGTGCGTCAGCGGTGCGTTGATGGTATTGTGCTTCCCCGCCCACGGAAGCACTTCGTTGACGAGAAATTCCGTCAGCACAAAGCCATCCTCCGTGTGCTTTATATGCTTTCGCATCGTGAAGGTGCGAAAAGCAAAGGTCTCCTCGATCACCGGATCGGGGCAATAAAGCCTCGGCGCATTTTCCAAAAGAAATGCCTCGGCCTCGGCATTTGGGATATGCTGAATCACATCCTCCTCATCGTTTTCAATAAACGCTTGAATATATTCAAAATATTTCATATGATTCCCCTGTTTGCACACTTTATTTTACAATATGATAGATCTTTTGCGAAATTCTCCGGGAGAGATACCCGTTTGCTTTTTAAAAAATCTACCAAAATAGCTCTCGTCCTCAAAGCCGCAAATATGCGCGATCTCTCCCACGGCGGAATGCGAATGCAGCAAGAGCAGCCTTTTCGCTTGCTCGATGCGAAGCCCATCCCGATAGCCCGAAGGCGTTTTCCCATAGGCGCGCCGCCATTCCCTTCGAAAATGCGTTTCGCTCATATCGCAAAGCGCGGCAAGAGACGCATTGCTCGCAAACTCGGAAAAATGCGAGGAGAGATACGTTAGGGCAGGCTGCAAGCGCGCACGCAAGGAAGCAAGCGCGCCATCCTCGGAGGTGGCGGCAATCCGCGCGAGAATATCGTAAAGGCAGGCCATGGCCGCCATATCGCCCCCCGGCTGAGAAGAATGCCAAAGCGCCGCAATTTTCTCAAAAAGACGCGCATGCTCCGGCGCGCTTTCAAAGGC
Source organism: Eubacteriales bacterium (assembly GCA_045632465.1). Classification (GTDB taxonomy): domain Bacteria; phylum Bacillota; class Clostridia; order Oscillospirales; family CAG-272; genus UBA1740. Next base: position 13,883 of record JAZQWS010000334.1, on the reverse strand, counting down.
AACAAGAACCTGATCCCCGAAGGCATCCGCAAATGCATTTTCGTTTGAAAGGGAAAAATTCACCGTGTAATGACGAAAAATCCGAGGAATGAAAACCGTGTATGCCGCCTTAGCGGAAAGAAGAAAAATCTCCCCTGCGTGCACCGTGCGGCGCTTTCCATCCCCAAAACGGTATTCCGCCTCCCCCTCCGTGGCAAAAACAACACCATATCGGCCGCGCCCCCGCGGATACGAGCATCTGTGCTTTTCGTCCAAAACACAAGCGTGCGCAATATCGATCGACTGAATTTGAAAAGAAAAAGACATCGCCTCGCACCTCCTTTTTCTTCATTATACCCTTCCTTTTTGCGCTTGTCAAGAAAAAACGGACAGATTGTGCTAAAAATGGGCGTATTCTTTCTTGTTTTCATATCTCTTTCGTGCTAAAATGAAGAAAAACGCATGAAGGAGGCTCTGCCATGAAGCAAGCCAAGGTTGCCCTCGTTACGCTGGGGCATTACATTTATTTTGAGCAATTTGAAGGACTCTACGAGGAGCTTTCGAAAAAGAGCGGAGAATTTGAAGCACTTCTTCGCGAAGAAAACTGTGAAATTTTCAACGCGGGCTACGTGGATCGCGTGGAAGAAGCCTTTGCCGCCGTCAGGAAGTTGAAGCGCGAAGATATCGATCTTCTGTTCATCATCCTCTCCACCTATGTGCCATCGGCGGTTTGTGCGCCCTTTGCGCGCTATTTTGATGTGCCGCAGATTCTCATCGGCATTCAGCCCCTTGAGCATCTCGATTATAACCGCACCACCACTTATATGCAGCTTTGCAACGATGACGTTTGCGCCATGCCCGAGGCGGCCGGCGTTTATGAGCGGCTTGGAAGAAGCATTCCGCCCTGCCTCGTTGCCTCCGCTTCCATGCAGGATTATATCCGCCGCGAAATTCACGAATGGGTGGCGGCGGCGAATGCGATGGCAGCCTTCAAATACGAAACCATCGGCTATCTCGGACATACCTACGAGGGAATGTACGATATGCACACCGATCCGACGGCCTTTACCGCCGCCTTCGGCGCGCACGTGAAAATGCTGGAGATCTGCGAGCTTGCACGCATTGCAGACGCCGTGACGGAGGAGGAGACCAAGGAAGAGATCTCGCGCATCCGCGGGATCTTTGAGATCTGCGATCCCTCCCACGATCCCTTGACCGATTACGTGCAGGACGAGGATCTCTCGCTTTCCGCGCGCCTTTCTGTCGCCCTCTCGCATCTCATCGGGGACAATCGCCTCGCCGCCCTCGCCTACTACTATAAGAGCGAGAAAAACAATCCGTACGAGCAGCTTGCCGCCAATCTCATCATCGGAAACACGCTTCTGACCTCCTCTGGCATTCCGCTTGCGGGCGAGGCAGATCTCAAAACGGCGGCCGCCATGCTGATCATGAAGCATATGGGAGGCGGCGGCTCCTTTGCCGAGATCCATCCCTTTGACACGGCAGATGACATCGTTCTCGTTGGGCACGACGGACCGCATCATATCGGCATTTCCGAGGGCAAGCCCCGCCTGCGAAAGCTAAAAAAATACCACGGAAAATCCGGCTCCGGCATCGGCGTTGAATTCTCTTTGCGCTCCGGGCCGATCACAATGCTTTCCATCTCCGTGGATAAAAACGGAAAATTCCGCATGATTGCGGCAGAGGGAACATCTCTTCCCGGAGATATTCCGCAAACCGGAAACACCAACACGCGCGTAAGCTTTGACTGCCCCATTCATGAATTTCTTACGCGCTGGTGCGAGGCCGGCCCAACGCATCATTTTGCCCTCAGCATCGGTCATCATATAGCAAAGCTGCGAAAATTCGCAAAAATCAGCGGCATAGAGCTGATTGAAGTTCGCTGACAATGCAAAAGAAGGTATTTAAAAAATGTTTGAAAATATCACATTGGAATTAAGCTTAAAGCCCTTTAAGCAAACCGATGCCGCATACGTTCGGAGGGTATGCGCACAAATATTCGAGCAATGGCGTCCGCTCTTAAAAAACAGAAAAACGGTTTCGATTATGCTATGGTGCGCAGACGGAAGCGAGATTTTGGATTATGCGGGCAAATTGGACGATTCCTTCGAATGGTGTCGCTTTTTCGGAACGGCCAATCTCCCCCCTTTGGCAAAAGGTGAGCCGACCGAAACGTCGCCGCACAAAAGACGGCAGGATTATACAGAAAATCCACCCGTGATGACCTATCGCATCTTGAAATCCATCGTTTCTTGCCTGAAGGCAGAAGGAAAAAAAGCCTTTCCCGACGCCAAAATACGTGTGGGCGAAACCTTTGATATCGGCCCGGAATTTGCAATTTCGGAATTCAAATACGAGCGCCATCCCGAGATCATCGGCCTTCTGACGCTTCAGGATAAATTCGGCTTTATCGATGCAACCTCCACCCTGCACGCCGACACGCATACCTATGCCGCCTATCCGAGCGGTATTCCGGAGGGCACTCCCTTCGGAACCTTCCTTGGTAAGCAATCCGAGGTATTTCTCTCGGATCTCGGCTTTGATTATCTCTGGCTCTCCAACGGTCTCGGCTTCAGCGATAACCCTTGGGAGGTAACGGGAAAGATTTTCGATGGCAAAAGCTACCATCCCGAGAAGCTCGAAAAAGCGAAAAAGAATATTTTTAATTTCTGGAAGCTTTTCCGCAAGGAATGCAGCTTCCCTCTGGAAACGCGCGGAACAAACAATTCCGTTGGCATCGACTATGCCTCAGACGGCGTTCCTCTTCACGATATTTACAGTGCTGATCTTGACATCACCGCGCCTCCAAACTCCCCCTGGGCGGCACTCAACGATAACTACGGCCTGGAAATCATGGGGCATATGACGAGAATCTGCGAGCTTCCGAACGAAAAATTTCCCTTCCGCTACTATCTCCACGATCCGTGGTGGATCAATTCCCCTTGGTACGACCGATATGACGGCTCTCCCTGCGACATCTATCTTCCCATGGCCATTTCCCGCATCGATGCCGAGGGAAAAACGCAAACGGCAAACTCGCTGAATATCCTTTCCATCGATAACTCCTACGGCGATATGCCCGACAACTGCGTGAACGAGCCGCTCCCGCATCTTCTGAAGGCTGAAAAGGATGCCGCCGATGCCCCTGCCCCCTTCGTTTGGATCTATCCGATGCGTGAATACACCACCTCGCACAACGCAAGCCTCCTGCGCGAAATGAATCTTGTCGACAACTACGTATGTGACGCTATCAACGACGGTGTTCCGCTCTCCTGCGTTACCTCCTCCGACAACTTTTTGAAGCACGATATCTCCGTATATCGAAAAAGCATTCTGCTCTCGCCCGTTCCCGAAAACGAAGCGGTGCTTGAGAAGCTAAAGCACTTTGCAAGCCAAGGCATCGGTGTTATCATTTACGGAACGAAGGAAAAATTACAAACGGTACAAAACTTTGCGCGGTGCAAAAAGCTGGACGTGGAAATGCCACAGGAAAACCTGCGCAAGGCATTGGCGTCCTTTGGATATTCCATCACCTTTGATAAAAAAGAAGATACCGTAAAGCCTCCGACGATCGGCATCGCACGCCGCGACAACGCACTTTTCTTCTCGGTTTATAATGCGAACACCACCACCGATGCGGCGTTTCGATTTCCGATGGGAGCGCCTATCCTCTGCGGATGCGAGGCCGAGATAAAAAACGGAGCCTCCTCTTATCGCTTTGCGCGCGGCGAGCACCGCGAATGCCGCATTTTCATAGAGCAGGAGGGCGGCGTTGTTTCCTGCCGTGAGGCAGCCCCCGTCAACGCGCGTTACAGGCGCGCAATCCGCATCAGCGGCTTACAAAACGCAACGCTCCGTCTCTTCCCCGAAAGCGGACGCGAAGCGGCGGTTTCCACCGCGCCGATCACCGATTACACTCCGATTTTCGATTCGCGCTTTGAGGAAAAATACGATGAAAGACACGGCCGATATCTGGAAGGTGAAAACATCAGCGGTCATATCTACTTTCTGATCGGCAGAGAGGACGAGCCGAGAGCTTAACGCCCCCCCCGAAGTATTTCTCTATCCGATTCGGAGCTTCTTCCGAATACCAAAAAATTCCAAAGAATTGAAATAAGGAGAAAAAATGAAATACGATAGTTTCAAAACCCCCGATCCGCTCTTTCACGGAACGGATTTCTGGATGCTCAACGGCGATCTGAGAGACGAACAGATCGAATTCCAAATGAAGGAAATGCATGACAAGGGCGTTTATACCTTCATTGCACGCACCTATCTCGGCTTGCGCTCGGATTACCCCGGGCCTCGCTTCAAAAAATCGCTGAAGAAGATCATCGAAACGGCCAAAGCGCTCGGCATGAAGCTCTTTTTGCAGGCAGGCTATATGCCCGAGGCCGTTCCGAACCTTCCGGAGGAGGGCGCGCTTCGCTATATCTATCCCGTTCGCGAGGGCGAGGAGGAGGGGCGGCGCATCCTCTGCAAGAAAAACGGCATCTCCTTCGTGGAGCAAAGCTCGCACACCTTCCTCGATATGTTCGATCCCACCTCCATGGAGCATTATCTCAAGACCTGCTACGAGGATATGTGGAAAGAATTTTCCGAGGAATACGGCAAAACCATCCTCTCCATCTGGGTGGATGAGCCAAGCTACAACGGCGCATATCTGCCCTTCACGGGAAAGCTTGAAGTGCTCTTTTTCGAGCGCTGGGGCTATTCCTTTGCCGACAAGGCCTGGATGCTCTATTTTGACGGCGAGGGCGCCGAGTCACTCCGCTATCACTATCGCGTTCTGATGCGCGACCTCCTTGAGGTCAACTATTTTGCAAAGGTCAGAGATTGGTGCCGCGCACACGATCTCCTCTTTTCGGGACATTTGATGATGGAGGACACCCTTTGCATGCAGATCCGCCGCGCGCAGGCCTGCATGCCCTACTACCGCTATTTTGATATTCCCGGTATCGATATTTTGCGCGGCCGTATGCCCTTCGCGGACAGCCCCGTTGTTGACCTCGATCCAACCGAGAGGCAGAACACGCTTTACACCACCGCTCTGCAATGCACCTCAGCCGCAAGGCAGGCAGGCAAAACGCACATTCTCGCGGAAATGTACGGCGTGAGCGGCGAAGGCTTCGGCTTCCGCGAAATGGCGGCCATGTTTGATTCCTACGCCGCGATGGGCATCAACCACCGCAGTGTGCACGGTATTTTCTACACGCTTCACGGGCGCGGCAAGCGCGCCTATCCGCCGCACGTTTCCTATTATCAGCCGTATTGGGAAAAATATGGCCGCATGACCGACTATTGCGCGCGCGTGAGCGCCTTCATTTCGGAGGGGGCGGGCGCGGCAGATATCGCCATCCTGCATCCCCTTGAAACTGCCTACACGCTTTATCGAGGCGCAATCGATGAACCCAAGGAGCAATCCTCGGGCGGCACGGAGCTTGCGCGGCTGGACGGCGCGTTTTACGACCTTATCAAGGCGGCAAAGAGCGCACAGCACGAGATTGAATTTGCCGACCTTGCCTCCATCCGCGATATGGGAAGAGCGGAAAACGGAGAGCTCGTTGTGGGTGCGGCACACTACAAAACCGTGATTTTACCATATCTTTCGGTGATCACCGAGGACTGCCTTGCGCTTCTTGAAAAAATAGCCGAGGGCGGCGGAAAAATTCTCTGTCTCGGCGATGCGCCCACAATGATCGACGGCTTTGCCGATGCATCGGCGGCGGCACGCATTGAAAAAATCAGCCAAAGAGCCGAAACACTCTCCGAGCTTCTTTCGCTTTTAGATGCCCCCAAGGTATCGATCGAAGGAAACGGCGCGGCGAATATTCTTGTAAACCGCCGCATCCTTGCGAACGGCGAGCATCTTTTCCTCTACAACAGCGATCACACGCGCCCCGCGCGTATTACCCTCACGCTGACAGCAAACGCACTCTTCCGCTACGATGCCTTTAACGCGGAAATCTCGCCCTTCCCATTTAAGAAAACAGAAAACGGCATTCGTGCCGAGATCTCGCTCCCCCCTGCAGGCAGCATCCTTCTCTCCACCGCGCAAAACGAACCCACAACTGCGGATGTCAACGAAAGCGCGCCTGCACTTTCCCTGCCGCTTGGCGGCGCGTGGAAGACCGAGGCCGAGGATGAAAATGCTTATCTTCTGGAATTTTGCCGCTACAAAAAAGGGGACGGCGATTTTTCAAAGCCGCTTCCCATCATGGCGATCCATCGCCTTTTAACCGCAGAGGAATACAGAGGAGAGCTGACTCTTCGCTACGAATTGCAAACAATAGATGACATTGGGTGTGTTTCTCTTGCTTTAGAAGATCCATCCGAGCAGGAAATTTATCTCAACGGAAAAAGAATTCCTTCTTCGTCCTGCGGCTATTTCCGTGACTACACCTTCGAAAAAGTGCCGCTTGGCGATCTTTTTGCAGGCAAGCATATTCTCGAAATCAAGCGCACATTTTCTCCGCTGACGAGGGTGACGAACCCCTTGACGCAGCTTTTCGAAACCCGCCACGGCGTGGAGCTTGAGCCGATGTATCTTCTCGGCCGATTTTCCGTGCATGGGCATCGCACCGCAAGCCAAAGCGGAAGCATGACCTTTGCGCGCGACTTCACTCTTTGCAAAAAAGAGCCCGCCGCTTCGATGGGAGAGCTGACGCAGGAGGGCTATCCCTTCTTCGTTGGAAAAATCGCACTGACAAAATGCTTCACCGTTCCCAAGGGCTTAGATCTTTCCCGCGCGCACTTCTCGATCGGAACGCTGAATGCCGCCTGCGCGGAAATTTTGCTGAACGGCAAGGCGATCGGTGATCTTTATCGCGCACCCGCCGTGCTTTCGCTCGGAAGCGCCTTGCGCGAGGGCAAAAATGAAATCACCATCCGCCTTTTCACAACGCTTCACAACGTGATCGGCCCCTTCCACCGTCCGCTCGGCAACATTGGCAACACCTTTGGCGGCGGATACAAAAATCCCGATGCCGCTTGGCTCTCCGTGGATACCACGAAAGAGGACTGGGAAATGCACATGGAGGACTTTTATCCGAATTGGACGGACGAATACAACGTCGCGCCCCTCGGTATCCGCGATGCGGCAATCGTTATCCCTTTACATTAATTTTTTCGGCCTCGTTTTTTACGAGGCCGCTTTTATATTGCGCGATGCTTATTGCTTTTTCTCTGCACGTATGCTATAATATGGTATCAAAGCAAGGGGGATAAAATATGTTTGATCTTCATCTTTCGGATAAAAAAGATTACGACGTTGCCGTTCTGGGCGGCGGCATCGCGGGTGCAAGCGCGGCCATCAGCGCCGCAAGAGCAGGCGCGCGCGTGATTCTCATCGAGCGCGGCGGAAGCCTCGGCGGAACGCTGACCGAGGGCTTTATGCCCATCCTTCTCGATTCGGACAACAAGGGCGGCATCGTTCGCGAGCTTTATTCCTTTCTGGATGCGCACGGCATGACCTGCGCGCGCAAGGGGAATCGCACCGACAGCGAGGGAAAGCGCATTGCGGGACAGATGGTTGACACCGAGGGATGCAAGGTTTTTCTCGATAAGGCTTGCCGCGAGGCCGGCGTGAAGGTGCTTTTTTACAGCCAGGTAGCGGCGGCGGATATGAAGGACGGGAAGATCGAAAAGCTCCTGATCGTGACCGAATGCCAAAACTTCTCCCTGCAGGCAAAGGTCTATATTGACGCCACGGGAAGCGGCCTTCTCTCGCATCTTGCGGGATGCAAATGGGACTGCGGCGATCCGCACGAGGGGTGCCCCTCGCCAACGAGCACGGGCGTTTGCGTTGTGGGTATGCCCGAGGATTACAACGGCACGGACAACGCCGAAAACAAAGCCGATTACGGCAAAATGCTGGTAAGCCACGGCATCAAGGCAAGCTCGGGGCTCGTCAGCGTTACGAAGCTTCCCTCCCTCTCCACCTGGGATATGGGAACAAACTTCCAATACGACGTTATGCCGGACGATATTGAAAAGCTCTCCGATGCCGTGCTGAGCGGCCGAAACGAAATTTTTGAGATCATGGAGGCGCACAAAAAGATCCCCGGCTACGAAAGACTTTACACGGTTTTCACAAGCGCGCACATCGGCATCCGCGAGGGGCGGCGCATCTACGGAGAATACCGCATTACGGACGATGATATTTTGGAAGGCCGCCGCTTCGAGGACGGCATCTGCCTCGTCACCGCCGGGGTGGACGTGCATAGACTCAAAAAGGATGACACGGACGATTGCGGCAGAGGCTACCGCGCAAAGCCCTTCCACATTCCTTATCGCGCGCTGATCCCCAAGGGTGTTTCCAATCTCTTGCTTGCGGGGCGATGCCTTTCAGGCGATTTCTATCCCCACGCCGCCTACCGCATGATGGGCAACATGGCCGCCACGGGCGAGGCCGCAGGCTTTGCAGCGGCGGAATGCGCGAAAAAGGAGATCTCTCCCATTTCCGTTTGCGGAAAATCCGTTCGTTCCTTTATGGAAGCGAGAGGCTATACTTTATAAAAAGATCGGGCGAGGATGCTTTTTTGGCATCCTCGCCCTTTTTGCGGCACGCAAATCAGTTGGCAACGCCATACCATCTGCCGCCCTGCGACTTATCGTTATCATCCACCAAAAGCTCCTCGTAATGCGAGGCAACCTTGCGGAAGGCTTCCACGTACTTATCGATCCATTCCTTATCAAAATGCTTGAACCACGGAATCTGGAAGCAAAGGATCTCCTCGGAGGGACGGCAGGAGGCATCTCCCTCGCGCACGTCGTGATCGTTGAAGGCAACGCGCGTGGGCTTGCCCGCATTGAAGAGATCGAAATCCTTGAAGAATGCATGCGTGTGCAGGCAATAGTTTCCGCCCTCCCAGCAGCAATCCACGCCCTCGGCGCGCATGGCCGCGCAGAAGCGCTTTACGGAAAGGCCGCCGAGCTCCTCGGGCTTATAAATACCGTGCGGGCAATACCAGCCTGCCATGTTCGAGCCTGTGGATTCATCCACGCGGATGGCATGCAGTCCCGGAATCTTTTCCAGCTGATCCCAGAAATAGTTCATTGCGCGGCGGATCTCGGCGCAACGCTCGTCGTAATACTTCAGCTGCACACGTGCGATGGCGGAGCAAACCTGATTGGCTCTTCCCTTCATGCCGCCAAGCGCGATCATGGCGTAGGGCGCAAGCTCGGTGCATTCCTTGATGTAATCGGGATTATTGCGCTCGTAATGCGCAAAGGCAATGGCGCGCTCGTAATATTTTCTCTCATCGGTCACAAGCATACCAAGCTCACCCGCCGCAAAAGACTTGAAGCTCATCATCGACATGGCGGCAATATCGCCGAACGTGCCGAGCTTCTTGCCCTTATACATACCGCCCTGCGCGTGCGAAAGATCCTCGATCACCTTGAGATTATATTTCTTCGCGATGGCCATGATACGATCCATATCCGCGGGATAGCCGTAGTAATGCACAACCATGATCGCCTTAGTGCGGGGCGTGATGCGATGCTCAATATCATCGGGATCCATGGAAAGATGCTCGTCAATATTGCAGAACACAACCGAAACACCGAGGTTGGTGGCAACGGAGGCCGTTCCCCAATAGGTTTTCGTGGGGCAAATGATCTCATCGCCCATGCCAAGGCCCAATGCGTAGATTGCGGTCAAAAGCGAGGCCGTTCCGTTGCAGAAGGCAAGCGCGTATTTTCTGCCCTGCCAGGCGGCAAACTCCTCCTGGAATTTTTCGGTGATCGCCGTACCGGAAAAGCTGTTATCACGGATGACCTGAACGGCCGCCGCCTCATCCTCATCGGTCATAATCGGCCAGCCGAACAGATGCTTCTCAGGGGTTTCTTCTTTTTTAATGGCGGGCGTTCCGCCAAAATATGCAAGCTCGGACATATGTTTTACTCCTATTTCTTATTCAAAACTTTATTTTTTGACAATCATTGTTTACAAATTCAGAAGTTTTATCGCGTTTTCGCGAACGATCTTGCGATAGTTTTCCTCGCTGATCTCTCCGGATGCGCGCATGCTATCCAGAAAATCATTGAACTGATAAGGATGCTCGTTGAAGGTGGCGCAAATGTCGCATCCGTAATAAAGTCTGTCAGCGAACTCCTCAACGAAGCGCGCGGCATAATCACGGTCACGCATCAAAGCGTTTGCGGCGCTTCCCGCCGAAAGATCACAGTAAAGATTTTCATATTCGCGCAGCAGATGGAGAAGTCTTCCCTCCTTCACCTTACCTGCGGGATAGGTGTTGCGGATCTGTTGCGTGCAATCGCTAATCTCCGACCAAAAGGCCGCCGAATGGCCGAGGATCACAAGATCCTTGTGCTTTTTCAGCATTTTTTCAAGCCGCGGCAAACCAAGATCATCCACGATACCATAATATCCGTCTCGCTCGGGCGCGATATGAATGGTGACGGGCATTTTCGCCGCCGCGCATTGCATGAAAAGATTGTCCATCTTCGCATCGTCCGTGTAGATATTGGAGGTCAACTCGCCAACGCCCTTGGCGCCAAGCTTTTTATAATGCTCCAAAAGATACGTGAGCTTCGACTCCGCCGTGTTTTCGCAGGAGCGGGGATCGACGTTGCAGAACCAGATGAAGCGATCGGGATGGAGATCTGCGATCCATTTCGTTTCCTCATTCGTCATCTGCAGCCACTGTGCCTCGGGAGATATGATCGGAAGCAAAACGCCCTTTTCGATGCCAAGCTTATCGTAAAAATCCAAAATCTCTTCGGCACAAACCATGCGATAGCCGGTTGCGGGATGAGGAGGCGCAAACTGCGGAAACGCCGTAGCATGCGCATGTATGTCAATCTTTTTGATCTCTTCCATAAAGGACACCTCTTTTTTCATTGATACCCCTATTTTAGCATAACGGAGCACGCATTTCAATATCCGTACTTGACATATTATAGGACGATATTGCCATTTCTTTCAAAATAAAAGTCTTTTCAAGACAAAAAATTCTTGTTTTTTCAAAAAATATCCGTCGTGGCTATTGCATCCGCCGCCGTTTTGTGATACCATAATAATAAAAAAGCGAGATACCGAAAAACGAGGTTTTTATGAAGCAAAAGCATGATATCCAGCACTTCGCCCCCGATTTCCCGATCCTTATTTTCCCGGATCGCACCTCCGCCATCAGCGCCCTCCAAAGCTCGGCCAGCGCCGTGCATGAATCCATCGAGATCAAATGCTTCTACGAGGGAAGCTCCATCCTCCTCGTTGGCGAGGAAACGATCACCGCAAGGGCGGGCGACGTGATCGTGATCAACCCCTATGAATTCCATGCAACGCTGGATTACGGCGGCAGAGATCAAGGGCGCTATCATCTCTTTATGATCAACGCAGACCTGCTCTCCGAGATCTTTCGCGGCGTGGATCTTCGCGACATGATCTTTGGCGAGCGCTTGCTTTTCAAAAACCATTTCCCTGCCGACGGCGAGCTATACGATCTTTTGATGAAGCTCTCCCGCGAGGGATCGGCCGAAGCGCCCGAGGCGCGCCTTGCCATTTTGGGCATCACGGCCGAGATCTTCTCCATCCTCCTGCGCCGCGGCCGCGAGGAACGCGCCGAGGGCCGCGCCGACCCAACCCTTCGCTATGCGCTGATCGATCCCGCCATCCGCATGATTCGCGACGATTATTCATCGAAATTCACCGTGGAGGAGCTGGCCGCCGCCTGCAACATCAGTAAATACTATTTCTGCCGCGCCTTCAAAAGCATCATGGGCATGAGCGCGATCCAATATCTCAACAGCTATCGCCTCAAAATCGCGCACACCATGTTGCAAAGCACGGGTGGTCGCATCCGCGAGATCGCCTATGCCTGCGGCTTCGAGGACGTTGGATATTTTTGCCGCCTTTATAAACGGAAGTTTGGAATGACACCAAAAAACCGATAAAACAAAGCGAGGATGTCAAAAAAACATCCTCGCTTTGTTTTTATACAGCAAGAACACCGCCGTTTTTTCAGTCTTTTACCGAAAAAAACGCAGATTCGAAAAAACAGGTTGACTTTTTTTATAAAATATAATATTATTAATTTATACAAATCTTTTATAACTACAAGACAACTTTTTCTTTGGAGGAAATTCATATGAAAATTTGCCCAATCTGCGGTTTTGCGAATCAAGACAATGCACAAAAATGCACCATGTGCGACAGTGATTTCAGTCCCGCATCTTACGTAACGCCAAAAAAGCCCGAAAACAAGCCCCCCGAGGTTCTTGGCCAAATGTTCGGCACGTTTTTCCTCGCGTTGATTTTGGTGCTTCCGTTCTCTCTGTTCTGGGCCGATCCATTGGACAGCCTTTCCATTTTAATTCCCGTTTTCATCGGTGTTTATCTGGTTTTAGCATCCATCATCGTTCAAAGATCCAATACCAAGGAGGCTAAAGAGAGGGCAGAAAAGTCAGAAGCCGAAAAAGCCGCCATGGAAGCAAACGCATCCGATGCACAGAAAGAGGATCGCTCCGATGCGCAGAATTCTCTGACAAACGATGCGCAATCGCAAAATTCCGAGACAAAAATCGCGATCCGCAGCGCCGCATCCACTCCGATCGAAGCCGCCGCTCTCCTTGCCGCAACCGATAACGAAGGTGCCGCGCGCGCCGCACACATGCTTCTCTGCGCACTTGCATCCAAAAAGCTGATTTTTCTCTGCGCCGGCAAAGAAGCGGGCACAGAGAACATAAAAAAAGCGCTCCTTCGGTTAACCTCCAAGGAAGTAGTCTCGTTGCTTCCCGAAGACAACACAAGCACCGATTCGGTCACCCGGCAATATCTGCATCATTTCGGCAACCATTACACCACCGATACCTCCTGCATTGATTCCGCACTCATCAACGTTGAGCAGTTTAAAAAACTCATTGAGGACCTTCCGGCGCTTCCCCTCTATCTTCAATCGCCTTATGAAGCCGAATCGGTTTTTGTAGACAGCGAAAAAATCTACAATGCGACTGTATACAGCAACTATAGCTTAACCCTGCCTGCGTGCGGAAAGCTTTTCGTTTTCGTCAAGCCGGCGGATCCGGCAACGATCCCGGCAGACATTGCCGCGCTTGCCGCTTGGTTGCCGCTCGGAAGAGAAGCTGATTTTTGGGGCAAAGACATCCCCGACGGCCAACCGATTTCCTTTGGCGCGCTGGTGCAAATGACGGAAAATGCAGAGAAGCAATTCTATCTTTCCGAGGAAAGATGGAAAAAGGTGGACGAATTCTCCGAATTTCTTGAAGAAAAGCTGAATTTCTGCTTTGACAACAGAAAAACGAACGCATTTGAGCGTTTTATCGGCGTTTATATGGCAATCGGACACAGCGAGGTTGAGGCATTGGATGCCGCACTCGCGGCATTGATCCTCCCCGAATGCTTTGCTTCCATGATCGGCGAGGATGGCTTTGATGCCGCTTTGCGAGATCGTTTGGATGCCACATTTTCGCTTGAAAACCTCCCACTTTGCACCAAAGCGCTTGAATACTGCGCATTCGCGCAAAAGTAACAAACGGAAAGGATTGAACAAATGTTAGGCCAATTTTCCAATTTTTTCCTATCGCAAATCGCTGTTGGAATTTACGCAATTATTTTGCTCCTCTTATTTGTCGTTTTGATTCTGACGGTTATGAAATACGTAAAAAGATCCAATGCGGCGCTTCAATATGCAAATGAGCACGCCGCAAGGGTTGCCGAGCAAAAAAGCCAAGAAGAGGCGGAAAAGCCCGCCGAGGAACCAACGCCGGACGAGCCGAGATTTTTCATGCTGAACGAGCTGGATGCAGAAATGAAAATCCATCATCCGCCGGCATACGATTGCAAGATCACGATGGCCGAATTATGCGAGCGCTTCAGAAGCTTTGCCGCAGGAAAATTA
>JAZQWS010000333.1:0-6708 GCA_045632465.1 Eubacteriales bacterium | reverse complement strand
CCAGCTCGTTTGCATCATGCCCATAAGGCTCTCGCTACAGATATTCTCAACGCAGTATTTCGTCAGCCCCTCAAAGTTATCGAGCTTGGACCAAACACTTCCCGTGGGTACTTGATCGTATCCAAGCTCGCCCATGCGCTGAAACATTTCAAGACGGCCACGCTGACCTTCCGTCAAAGCTTCGCCGCCAAAAACATTACTGTAATACCAGTTGCACTGAACAACGGACTTGGGCATCTTGGCATAGAATGCTTCGGGATCAGCCCATGCCATATCCGACCATACCCAAGCACGCGCATTATGCTTTTCAACGCAATCCACGAGGTAATGCAAATCGTGCCACCAAAGGTCACCCTGACGAACAACGGCGTAATAGAGGTTTCTCTGGTTATTTGCGGTCTCCTCGTCCATACCAAGATGGAAATGCTTAGGCCTAAAAAGGGAACAAACCTCATCAATCAGATCCTTACAAACCTGATAATAGGCGGGCGTGGAGAGCATTCTCGAATAATCCTTCAGCCAAATGTCATGACAAGCCGAGAAGTTGAGCTTAGGGATAAGCTCAAAGCCCATGCCCTCCAGTCGTTCAATCTCCTTTTTCATCGTATCATGATCCCAAGAATCACGAACGTTGATTTCGGGATGAGATTCATATTTCAGAGCCTCGGCAATATCGATAATCAGCGTATCAACGCCTGCCTCACGAAGGTCCTCAGTGTGCTTATTCCAGCACTCTCTGTTGAAAAGAAGGGAAGTGGATGCAGAAGGGGTGGAGCGATGCTCACGTCCCTTAGTGTTACCTTCATCATTCCAAAGGTTGGAACCGAGATGAATCAGCTCCATCCATTTCAGCTTATTGTTTTCCATATATAAACTCCTTGTAGTAGTTATTAACGCTTAAGGTAAGAATTATCATACCATTTTTTTGCATTTTTGATCGTTTGAACGCAATTATCATGAACGTGCATCCAATCGGGGTCGATTCTTTCCCAGCTTGTCTGCATCATGCCAAGCAGATGCTCACTTTGAAGGTTTTCAACGCAGTATTTGGTAAGACCTTCAAAATTATCAAGCTTGGACCAAACGCTTCCGGTAGGCACCTGATCATATCCGAGAGCATCCATTTTCCCAAATGCCTCCAGGCTTCCACGCCAGTATTCACTAAGCGTTTCGCCGCCAAATATATTGGTATAGTACCAGTTGCATTGAACAACTGATTTTGGCATCTTCTTGAAGAAAGCATCCGGATTGGACCAAGACATATCGCCCCATATCCAAGCACGTGCATTATTCTTTTCAACGCAATCTACGAGGTAATAGAGATCGTGCCACCAAAGTTCACCTTGTCTGATAACGGAATAGAGAAGAGCTTTCTGATTCGCCGCAGTCTCCTCGTCCATGCCAAGATGAAAATGCTTGGGTTTGAATAGGGAACAAACCTCATCGATCAGATCCTTACATACTTGGTAATAGATCGGTGTAGAGAGCATTCTCGAATAATCCTTCAGCCAAATGTCATGGCAAGCCGAGAAGTTAAGCTTAGGGATAAGCTCAAAGCCCATCCCCTCCAGTCTTTCGATCTCCTTTTTCATCGTATCATGATCCCAGGAATCACGAACGTTGATTTCCGGATGAGATTCATATTTCAGAGCCTCGGCGATGTCGATAATCAGCGTATCAACGCCCGCTTCACGAAGGTCCTCGGTGTGCTTATTCCAGCACTCGCGATTGAACAGAAGAACAGGAGATGCCTCAGGTGTGGAGCGATGCTCACGCCCCTTCGAATTTCCTTCTTCTCTCCAAAGATTGGATCCGAGATGAACCAGTTCTATCCATTTCATATTATTCATCATTATGTTCTCCCATGAAATTTTCCGGTAAAGAATACTACATAAATTTTATCACATATCAAAAAACAATGCAAGATATAATTAACGTTTTTTTCGCACTTTTTGACCAAAAAGTATCAATTTTCAAGAGCAAAAAAATATTGGGCCGCTTTTTCACAAAAAGCAGCCCAATATTCTGTAAAGAGCAGGGAATTAAGCAAGCGTCGCAAGTGTTTTCTCAACCCAGGCCTTAACGGTATCCATTTCCTCTGCAGGAACTTTTCTAAGGAACTTGAGGGGAATTCCGCCGTTGATATAAAGGATATCCTCAATAACGTTGGAGTTATTCGTTTTTGCCATTTCAACGATCTTAGCCGCATTTTCGGGCGTACCATCAATAATAAATGCAATGTTGGCTGTAACGCTCTTCTTAAGGGAGCGCATGAAGCGGCAGAAGCTATCAGGCATCGAAGCCTTAGCAGAAGCAACGATCACGATAAGTCTTTCGCCATCGCAGGGATAAGCAGGCATGATAATATCGGTAGCCTTATCCGCCTGGATCAGTTTGGTCACCTCATCCGCAATCGCAAGAAGCTTTCCCTTGCTGGTCTGTGTAAGAACGCGCATTCTCATTTGAGAATCCTCCTGAAAAAATTATTTATATACATTTTATCATACGTTTTCAAAAAAAGCAAGAGCGAAAGCGCGAAAAAACGGGAAAAAATCGAACTTATATAAAATAGGGTACCCTATCCCTGCATATCCTCAATTATACAAAATGAAAATTTTGTATAATTGAGGGAAGCGTTTTGCCGATTATTGCGAGAAATATTGATTTTTTCAGACATTTTTGAAAAAAACAGCCTATACAAGTTTGAATATTTAGAAACAACAAAAAAACTCTATCCATACAGCAATCGGTATTCAAAAGAAGATTTTTTCATTTATATCTTGTATTTCATTTCATTTTCATATATAATTATTGTGTGCTTCTATTTGCTATGTATTTTTGCTTTTTCGCAAATATTTCATCCGTGTAGCTTCGCCGCCTCGCAAATGGCGTTCCGATTTATTTTTTTCCAAAATTTCTTTTGCGCGCAAATAAAGCGCATGGTTTGCTATTTTCAGTTTTTCCGTAAGATCCTTGTGAACGGTACTTTTGCTGATTCCAAAATGCAGAGCGGCGCCACGAACCGTGTCTTCTGTTTCAATCACATAATCAGCAACCGCTTCGCATCGTTCTCGTCCATGCCAATCCATATAAAATCCCCCTGTCCTTCCTAATTCAATATATGAAAGGCTCCGCAAGTTTTATGACAAAAGAAGAAATAAAATTTACAGCATCCAATGTTTTTGAAGGCATGACTTCCATACGTGCTATCATCTCATCCATTGATTCCGGTATCAGTAATCGCCACATCAACAAGATTCTTTTTGATCAAGAAAAAATTAAAAAAATATCAAAAGAGATCGGTTATTTCAAAGCAGTTTCCGAAAAATATGGATTCGAATTAGAGGGAAGTGACAGCGAGACAATCAACGAATACACCCTTGGAAATTCACACGGTGGCATTATTGCGCTTTGTTCGGAGCGAACAATCCCCTCGCTCTCCACGCTCGATTCCCTGCCTCAAAACGGCTTTTACGTTATGATACAAGGCATTGAAGATCCTTATAATTTCGGCTATTCCCTGCGCTCCTTATACGCCTGCGGTTGCACCGGAATCATTCTTCCGGAGCGCAACTGGATGAGTGCCTCCGGCGTTGTTGCACGCAGCTCTGCAGGCGCCTCAGAGCTTTTCTCTATGTATTCCGCCGAAGCAATCGAGGCCGCCGAATTTTTCAAATCACGCGGATATCATATTGTTTGTGCCGATGAAAAAACCGACAATATTCTTGGAAAATGCGACCTTCCGCTCCCGCTTCTTTTGATTGTCGGCGGTGAAAAGCGCGGAATCTCTGCATCGCTAATGAATTTAGCAGATACTATTGTAAAGATCCCTTACGCACGTCACTTCCCTGCTTCCCTTTCTGCTGCATCAGCAACAACGATCATTGCATACGAAATCGCACGGCAAAATTTCTAAAATATCAAAAAGCGCGACTTATTGGTCGCGCTTTTTCGCTTTTTATAACCTTTATTTTCCGCATCCGCAGCTTCCGCTGCCACGAAGACGAGGGGGCTGCTCGCAATCGATTCCATCCGTTCCGCGGAACTGCTGAACCGGAAACGCAATGCTTCTGAAAAGTGCGCAAGGATTTTCATCATTCGTTGCCGCAACACATTCTTTTTCCGGAACGCTGTAATCCGTTGCCTGAACAAGAATCTGTGCCGGACGAACGATGCGGATAACGGAAAATATTCCAAATGAAACGTAAACCCGAGGTCCTGTGGGATTGTTAACCAAAGGGCCATCCAGATCTGCGCTGATCGAATCGGGGATCTCGGGTACAAGTGAAGGACATTGCTCACAAACCGGAGGGCAATCACATTCGGTTTTAGTTCCTAAAACGATAGGCTCAACCGTTTCTACAATTGCAACCGGCGCGTTACTGCTTACGGTATCTACATCCGCTATGTTGCAAGCATTGTTTTCAGGAGAGGAGGTAAAGGTCGTAACACGGCCTTCCCCGCCGAAAAGTACAACGTCCTTTTCGAAAACGCTGATGCCCTTGAAGCTCTGCGAGCGTCCTGCCAGGCATCCCTCAAGCTCAACCAAAACGTAATACCGAACCGTTACGCGATAAAATCCGCAATTGAAGGGCACTTCATCCACGCCAACAAAAGCCCAGAGGAGATGTGCGCTTCGCGTGCGAACGTTAGTGGCGTTTTGGAGAATCTCTTCCCCGCTTTCCGTGAGATAAACGCGCATATTTTCGAAGCAATCGCGATCGCGACAGCTATCCAAAATCCGATGCGTGTCAATACAAACATTTCCTTTGGTATTACAGGAGAGCGTATTGTTATTGTTTCTGTTTTCCAGCATTATAACTTCTCCCTAAGCCGATAGTATCGGTCAAATAATATGAGGCAAAAACCAACCTCACTATTATTCTATGCTAAGTGAAAAAAAGCGTTATCACTTGCAATTATTGTTTTTTCATGTTATAATATAACAAAACACTTGTGAGGATTTTATGGGTAAGTTTGACGGAATTCTTCTCTGCAGTGATTGGGACGGAACTCTATCCGATTCGGGTAACATTCCCCGGTCCAATATCGATGCCATTCGCTATTTTCAGCGTGAGGGTGGGCTTTTTACGTTTGCAAGCGGCCGATATGCTCGGCATTTTAAGCAATATGAAGCAGATATTCTCCCCAATACGTTTTTGATATGCGTCGGCGGCTCCTGCATCATGAGCCGCGAAGGCGAAATTTTATATGAACGTTTTTGTAACAACCGCTTTGCGGAATACGCCAAGCTTTTGCTATCAGAGCAATCCCCCTATCAACATATGCAAATAACCGCACATGGGCACGATCCCATGGATTTTGATAAAAAATCCATTCTCACGCCCGAAGCAGAAAAAGTTCTGACACTTCCCTGCATTTACAAATGCATCGCTTATACCACAGATGATACAAATGCGGATTTGGAAGCAAATATGCTTCGCTTTCTTGCACCTTTGCGCTTCGAAGGATACATGCCAATGCGTAGCTGGCCGTATTCCGTTGAGCTTATACCCGAAAATGGCGGCAAAGGAAAGGCGATTCGTTGGTTGGCTGAGCATCTCGGCGCGCACCTTGTCGTCGCCGTCGGAGACTACGAAAACGATTGCGATATGTTAAAAGCAGCTGATTACGGATATGCCGTCACAGGAGGATCCCCCTTGACACGTGCATCCGCAAACCGTTTTGCTGCCTCGGTAAAAAGCGGTGCTGTCGCTTCCGTTATCGAAGAATTGGATCGCGAAATATTTTAAACGAAAAAACACATCGGAGATGAAAAACATCACCGATGTGTTTTTTATCAATCGATATCCTCAACCACCGTTGTGGGCGGCGTGTCCAGAATTTCGGGATTCAGAAGAATTCTCTTCATGCGCTTCATTGCAGAAGCATAATAATATCCATCACAAATACGCTCATCTGTTACAACCTTGAATGTCACAAAATGATGGCGCTCTTTCGTTCCATCGCGCTTAACGGCATCTGCGGAATAAATACTTCCGTACGAAAGAAATACAGGAAGCGTTCCAAAATCATAAAGATGGTGATAAATTGCGGGGATTCCAAGCGAGCCCATAGATGTGATAAACATGGATCCATGGAAGGGGCTGACATTCAAAAGGAATTTTGGAAGCAAACCAAAATAATCAAAAAAATGAAGCAATGCCGCAACACCGCGGAACATAAGACCGGGCAAGCATTTGGTCAAAACCTTGGCTACCTTATCAAAATCAGAAGGAGCTTCCAATGCCTCGCGAGCCTTAACTTGAAACTTTTTATATACGTTGAGAGCCGTATCTCTGGGATCGAATTCAACCTTGATGCACGTATCGGGAGCGGCCAGGGTCATCTCCTTTTTGATTACCATGTTGCACTCGATATTTTTGCGCGCAAATATTTTCTGCCCCGCAATAAAGCGGTTTATTCCGGGTCGTTCAGAAACGGTTCGCACGTAAGCCGCTAGGATCACGTGCAAAAGCGTCATATCTGTATATCCTTCTTTGCGCTTTTTATCGATATACAACTCTGCATTATGAATGTCAATAACGTCCTCAAAATGGTTTTGAGCATCCGAGCGAACCTTCATAATATAGGGCTCAACGTATGCCATCGGCGGGAGTGTGCGAACTCTGCGGCCTTCCTTACGATCGCCGAAGCGGCGACGTCTCGGTTTGTAGGCTGGTGTATCATAAGTTATAATATCTTCAT
>JAZQWS010000332.1:0-5626 GCA_045632465.1 Eubacteriales bacterium | reverse complement strand
CCTTATGCAGGCAGGCTAACGACCTATACATTGCAGGATGCGCACGGCGAGGTGGAGATCCGTCTCCTTCCTTTTTCGCATCTTTCCGAGCTTCGTCGCTATTTTCCCGATCGGAAGATTGCCTCAATGCAGGATGCCTATCTTGCGATCTTAGCGGCCGAGCCGCTCTCACCCGATTGCCGAAGCGTGCTTGTCTGCCATCCCTTCGTAGCAGGCGGTCTGCCCTCCGAGTCGGAGGAAATCTCGGTCGGTGGTCTGGATGTAGTTGGTGCATCCGTCTTTGCGGGCTATGATTACGTTGCCCTCGGCCATCTGCACGTGCCGCAGAGCATTGGCGAAAATCTCCGCTACTGCGGAACGCCCCTGCCGTATTCCTTCTCTGAATGTATGGATAAAAAATCCGCCACCATCGTCACCTTGGGCGAAAAGGGGAACGTAAAAATCGAAGAGCATTTTCTTGTGCCGATGCGCCCGCTTCTGGATCTTCGCGGCAGGTTTTCGGAGATCTGTAATGCCGATTTTGCCGCCACCGTGCAAAGCGATGCCTATTTGCGCATAACGCTCACGGATGAGGAGGAAGTGCCCGAGGCGCTCTCGCGCCTGCGCGCGCATTATCCGCATATCTGCCGCCTTCGCTATGATAACCAAAGAACGCAGGCCAACGCGGAAATTTCCGCACCAACCGCCGGCAAGGAAGCCGATCCCATGCTTCTTTTCTCCGAGCTCTATAGCCTGCAAAATAATAAAGATCTGTCGCCAAAGCAAGCCGAGGTTCTCGCCGCGGCCATTGCCGAGATCTGGGGAGGTGCCGTATGAGACCTTTGAAATTAACGATCTCAGCCTTCGGCCCTTATGCCGAGGAAACAACCTTGGATATGGGCGCGCTGGGAGAAAGCGGTCTCTATCTGATCGGCGGCGATACGGGCGCAGGGAAGAGCACGATCTTTGATGCCATTTCCTTCGCGCTCTATGGCGAGGCCTTAACCGTTGGTCGCCGTGGTGAAAGCCTTCGCTCTCGTTATGCCGCCCCCACCGCTCCCACCTTTGTCGAGCTCACCTTCGCCTATGGCAATAAGGAATACACCGTGCGCCGCAATCCCGAATATACCCGCCTCTCCAAGCGCGGAAATTCGGAAACCAAGGAGCGCCCCGGCGCTCTGCTCATTCTCTCTGACGGGCAAACCGTCAACGGCGTGAAAAGCGTTGGCGATGCCATCGAGGATATTCTTGGTGTAAGCGCCGAGCAATTCGTTGGTATCACGATGATCGCGCAGGGGGATTTCCGCCGTCTTCTCCTCGCGGGAACGGAGGAACGCCGCCATATCTTCCGCCGCCTCTTCCGCACCGATCGATACGATACTCTGACCGATACCCTGAAGAAAAAAAACACCGCTCTGCAGAGCGAAGCAAGTGCCTTGCGTGCCAAGATCGCCGCAGAGATCGAATCGCTTCCGCTTTCGCAGGATGCGCCGAGAGAGGATATTCTGGCCGCCAAGGAAGGTCGCCTGGAGGGCGAAGCTCTGATATCCGCGATAGAATCTCTTGTAAAAGACGAAAAATGTGCGCTGGACGCCCTGGAAAAAGATGCGCAAACCATTGATAAGGCGATTTCCGATGCCGCGGCAAAGCTTGCCGTTCAGCAGGAAGCAAAAAATGCGGCCGACACTGCAGAAGCCCTCAGCGCTGAAAATCGGAAGAATGCCGAGGCGCATGCCTCTGCCGTTGCCGAGCGTGATGTGCTGATGGAAAGTGAAACGGAAATGGCGGCGCTCTCCGCCTCCATCCTTCTGCAAAAAAATTCGCTTCCGCGCTATGAGGAGCTGGAAGCCGTCGCTTTGCATTGCGAGGATCTTCGCAAAAAACTTGCGGAGGGCGAGAAAAACAGCGCCAATATATCCGAAAGCCTTCTGTCTCTTGATAAAAGCATAGAAGCCACGGAGACGGAGCTTATTTGCGCCGCAGAGGCGAAGGAAAAATTGAAATCCCTGGAGGTCGAGCTGGAGCGTATCACAAGCCGTGCGCGCGCTTTGAAGAACCTGCAAGCGATGATCGAATCTCTCTCCGAAATGAAGGCGAAGCACGAAAAAAGCGCCGCCTCGTATGAAAAGATTCGCGCGGAAGAGCGGGAAGCCGCAGAGATCTATATCGTCAAAAATCGCGTGTATATGGATGGGCAAGCAGGCATCCTCGCAAAAACGCTTTCGGATGGCGCGCCTTGCCCCGTCTGCGGATCAAAAAGCCATCCCGCCCCCGCACGTATGGAGGAATCTGCGCCAAACGCGCAGGAGGTGGAGGATGCGCGGAGTGCATGGGATCTGATCCTTGAAAAAAACCGTGCGCTTTCCGAATCCATCGCCGCAGACCGCGCGGTGATAGAGCGTGCCGAGGCCGAAGCCGCCGCCCTCTTTGCGGAGCTTCTCGGAGATACCCGCATCTGCGAGGAATCGCTCACGTCTGCCATCTCGGAAAATCAGATCGCCCTTGCCTCTCTGGAATCCGAGCGCCGCTCGTGTGCAGCCCTTGCTGATGCATCCGCCGCGCTTTCGGAGAAAATCGAAGCGCAGAGAAAGCGCCGATCGGATCTGCAAGGTGAGTCGGAGCGTGCCAAGGAGCACGTGGCAAATCTCTTGCGTGACGTGGCTGTACAGGAAAAATCCGTCCTCCTTCTCAAAAAGGATCTTGCGTTTGATAGTCTTGCGTCAGCAAAAAAGAGTCTCGCAAGCGATGAGAAAAAAGAAGCGGATTATCGCAAAAAACTCTCCGATTTGCAAACAAATATAGACGTTTTAGTGAAAAAACAAGAAAATACAGCCGGAAGGCTTTCAGAGCTTCTCCGAATTTCATCGGCGTTCAGCGAAGAAAAGCTTCTCGCTTTGAAAGAAGCGCATGCGGCCGTTTTGGAAGAAAAAGAAACCACCGCGCGGCGCATCCGCTCGGCGGATATATCCCGCGCCAAAGCGGAAAGCGCCCTTTCGAATATCCGTGCCTTGTCTCGCTCGCTCAGCTTGGTGGAAGCGGATATTGCCGTGTATGCCCCCTTGGCAGATACTGCGGCGGGAACACTCTCGGGTAAGGAAAAGATCATGCTTGAAACCTTCGCGCAGATCTCTGCTTTTGAGCGCGTGATCGCAAGAGCCAACCACCGCTTCCAAACGATGTCGGATGGGCAGTATGCGCTTTGCCGCCGTGCCGAGGCTTCGGACGTGCGAAGCCAGAGCGGTCTGGATCTTGACGTCGTGGATTATTATAACGGAAGCCGCCGCCCGGCCTCCACTCTTTCGGGTGGAGAAAGCTTCATGGCCTCGCTCTCGCTTGCGCTCGGTCTCTCGGATGAAATGCAGGCGCTTGCGGGTGGCATACGCATGGAGTGTATGTTTGTGGATGAGGGATTCGGCTCGCTCGATGAGGATAGCTTGAAGCTTGCCCTGCGTGCCCTCTCGTCTTTGTCCGAGGGGCGTTGCCTCGTTGGCTTGATCTCGCATGTCGCTTATCTCAAGGAGCGCATCGCAAGGCAGATTCTCGTAACCAAGCGGCGCGAGGGTGGAAGCACGCTTTCGCTTCGCATCGATGCTTAAAAATAAAATAAAAATATAAAGAGGAAAACAAAATGGAAAAGATCAGAATGGGCGTCATCGGCCTTGGCAAGCGCGGAACCAGCATTTTGCGCGACGTTATCCTTGGCTTTGACGATGTAGATGTGGTAGCTCTTTGCGATTCCTATGCAGATCGCGTGGAGGATGCAAACAAAATTCTTCGCGAGAAGCGCGGCCATGATGCGAAGCTTCAATCCACGAACTATCGTGATGTTTTGATTAAGAACGAGCTGGATGCCGTATATGTGGCCACCGCGTGGGAAACGCATATCGTGATCGCCATCGAGGCGATGCGCGCAGGCATTCCCGTTGCTATGGAGGTCGGCGGTGCTTGCGATCTGCGCGAGTGCAACGAGCTCGTTTCGGCTTACGAACAAACCGGAACGCCGATTATGATGATGGAAAACTGTTGCTTCGGCGAGGATGAGCTTTTGGCAACCTCGATGGTGCGTGGCGGCGTGTTTGGCGAGATCGTGCATTGTCACGGCGCTTATGCACATGACCTGCGTAACGAAATTACCACCGGAAATGAAAAGCGTCATTACCGCCTTCGTCATTACAGCAATCGCAATTGCGAAAACTATCCCACCCACGAGCTTGGCCCGATTGCAAAAATTCTGAACATCAACAGAGGAAACCGCCTCGTGAGCCTCACCTCGGTTGCATCCAAGGCGGCAGGCATCAAGGCATATCTTGAAAAGAACAACTACAGCATGGACGAGTCCTTGCGCGGTGTTGAATTCGCACAGGGCGACATCGTAAGCACCACGATCAAGTGCGCAGGCGGCCAAACCATCACCCTCTCGCTGGATACAACGCTTCCGCGCTTCTATAGCCGCGAGTTCACCGTTCGCGGAACGGAGGGCTTCTATGAGGCAGGCACGGGCACCGTGTTCCTTGACGGCATGGAGGAAGGCTTTGATACTGTAGAAATGTATAAAAAGTACCTCAACAATAAGCTGGAATATAAAAAGGATTACGCGCCCGATATCTGGTTGAATATCACAGACGAGGAGCGCGAGCTTGGCCATGGCGGTATGGACTATTTTGAGTTCCAAGCCTTCTTTGATTGCCTGAAAAACAATAAGCCCATGCCCATCGACGTATACGATGCCGCCACCTGGATGTGCATCACTTGCCTCTCCGAGGCATCCTGCGCAATGGGCGGTCAGCCGATGGCAATTCCGGACTTCACCAACGGTGCTTGGGTAGGTCGTAAGCCTCAGGACGTTATGCCCCTTGGTAAGAGAAAGTAATGCATCATAAAAAGAAAACGGCACTCATTGCGAGTGGCCGTTTTCTTTTTATAAATTAGATCTTTGCGCGGATCTCATTCAGCATATCGTCAAAATGTCTTCTGCGAAGGTGTGCGCAGATCTCGCCCTGGATGGCCCAGTTCATCTCGCAGTTCTGCGCTCTGTAGTCCTCGGATTCTCCTCCGAAGTAGGACCAGGTCAGAATGGTTCTTGCGCCCGCATCGTAAATACCCTCTGCGCCGATGATCATCTCATCCTCGCGGCCGAAGGGGAATGCGTAGCCCTGGAGCCAAACGTTGTGATCCTTGCCAAACTTTTCGCAGAATGCGAGATTTTGCTTCGTCTGCTCGTAGTTGTAGCGATAGATTTCAACGGGATCCTGGGTTTTCACGCGCCAATAAGGGTCGCATCCAACGTTATCAAAGTGGGGAATTGCAACCATTCGTTCGATGGTATCCATGCCTGTTCCGTGCGAGGGAGCAAACATGATGCATCCGGTGTTGATCATGCCGTTTTCATGCGCATAATCGGTGATCTCGGTG
The DNA here is from genome assembly GCA_045632465.1 of Eubacteriales bacterium. Classification (GTDB taxonomy): domain Bacteria; phylum Bacillota; class Clostridia; order Oscillospirales; family CAG-272; genus UBA1740. The sequence continues at coordinate 235 of JAZQWS010000332.1, read as the reverse complement.
AAGTATTCAACGAGGGTGTCCTCGCGGAATTTTGCAACCTCATCCGTCAGCTCCGTGGGCATCTTCTTGTTGAATTTTTCCTCAAAAAGCTTCTGGCAGGTGGGGCAGTAGCAGGCCCATCCGTGATCATCGGACTTTTGGAAGCAGGGCTCATCCCAGAAGAGCGTCTTGCATCCGGTCTCGCCAACGTAGTCGATCCAGGTCTTGGTGAATTTTCTGAATTCGGGTTGGTTGA
>JAZQWS010000331.1:0-6918 GCA_045632465.1 Eubacteriales bacterium | reverse complement strand
AGAAATTTCTTCAGTTCCTCAAACATATTGTGTCCTCCTTTGTATTTTTTTGGGATTGCAACAAAAGTATAATACTATAAAATTGTAATTTTGTCAATAGTTTTTTCAAAAAACAATGAAATTGCACAAAAAGCGGCGGCGTAAACTGCCTGCCTTTGACATATCGGAGAGGGAAGGTATTTCTGCTTTTTATTTGAGATTTGGTGAATAACGGTTGACAAGCGACTTATATTATGTTAAAATAAGATAAAAATATTTAGGAGGTATATGTCAATGGTTTACGTATGGATTGGCATAATCGTGGCCGCTATCGTTCTTGAGATGTTAACGGATCAGCTCATCGCGATCTGGTTCATGCCCTCGGCGATCATTTGCGCCATTTTGGATCTGTGCGGGGTTCCTTTCCCCTGGCAGCTTCTCGTCTTTCTTCTGGTATCCGTTGCGGGAATCGTTCTTTCGCGCACGGTGCTGAAAAAGCATTTTAACTTCACGAAAACGGCAACGAACGTGGAGGCCGTTGTCGGCGAAAAATGCGTTGTCCTCGAGCGCATCGATAACTATGCGGGCTGTGGCCAGGCAAAGGTGCGCGGCCAGATCTGGTCTGCGCGCAGTATCAACGATGAAGAAACCTTCGAGCCCGGCGATATTCTTCGCGTTGTCGCTGTTGAGGGTGTCAAGCTCATCTGTAAGAAAAACGGATAATCCACTTTTTTGAACAAATTGTATAGAAGGAGATTTTATCATGACGACAACACTTTTGATGATGGCTTCAAGCGCGCCTTTGATCGTGTTCCTCATTCTGCTTGCGATCCTGATCGCGGTTCTCATTTCAAACATCAAGATCGTTCCGCAGGCAACGGCGCAGGTAATCGAGCGCCTTGGAAGCTATAGAACCACCTGGCACACCGGTATGCACTTCAAGATTCCCTTTATCGAGACCGTTGCCAAGAAGATCAATCTGATGGAGCAGGTTGTGGATTTTCCGCCTCAGTCTGTTATCACGAAGGATAACGTTCGTATGCAGATCGATACGGTTGTTTTCTTCCAGATCACCGATTGCAAGCTTTACACCTATGGTGTAACCAACCCGCTGATGGCGATCGAAAACCTCACCGCCACCACCTTGCGTAACATCATCGGTGAATTGGATCTTGACCAAACGCTCACCTCCCGTGATATCATTAACACCCGCATGCGCACCATCCTCGACGATGCAACCGATTCCTGGGGCATTAAGGTAACGCGCGTGGAGCTGAAGAATATCATTCCTCCGAAGGAGATCCAGGAGGCAATGGAGAAGCAGATGAAGGCAGAGCGCGAGCGCCGTGAGATCATGCTGAAGGCCGAGGGTGAGAAGAATTCCACCATCCTCGTTGCCGAGGGTAAGAAGCAGCAGGCGATCCTGAATGCCGAGGCAGAGAAGGCCGCCGCCATTCTGCACGCAGAAGCAATCAAGGAGTCCAAGATGCGCGAGGCCGAGGGTGAAGCCGAGGCAATTCTTCGTATCAATGAGGCAACTGCGGCAGGTATCCGCATGATCAACGAGGCAAATCCCTCCTCCGGTATGATCACTCTCCGTAGCCTGGAAACCATGACCAAGATGGCAGACGGAAAGGCAACCAAGATCATCATCCCCTCTGACCTGCAGGGCATTATGGGCGCCGCAACCGCCGCGATGGAAGCAGTGACGACCAAAACGCCCGAGGCTTAATTTATATTAGCCTCATCTTATAAAACGAAAGCGGGGAAGAAACACCCCGCTTTCGTCGCTTTTGACAAAAAACTTTGTCTATTTTTCAAAAACTACTTGACAAAATTGAATTCCTATGATATAATCATTTACAACTGTGCGTATGCCCATCGGGCGGTATAGTAAATGAATTCAGAACAGTCCTCTGCGTGCTCATGCATGAATGTTCGTAGTTTAAGGAGGGCCATAAAATGGAAAAGATCCAGGCTTTTGTTAGTGAGCAGTTGAAAACTGAGGTTCCTCAGTTCAAGATCGGTGACGGCGTAAAGGTTTACATCCGCATCACCGAGGGCGAGAAGGAAAGAATCCAGCTCTTCGAGGGCACCGTTATTGCAAGACATGGCGGCGGAATCTCCGAGACCTTCACCGTTAGACGTGTTTCTTACGGCGTAGGTGTTGAGAAGACCTTCCCGATCCATTCTCCCAATGTTGACAAAGTGGTAGTATTCCGTGAGGCGAAGGTTCGCCGCGCGAAGCTCTACTATCTGCGTGACAGAGTCGGCAAAGCTGCTAAGGTTAAGGAAAAGATTTAATCTTTGCTCTTAAGCCTGCGGTGCGCCGCAAAAAGATAGGCTGTCTCAAATGCGAGTTTGAGACAGCCTATCTTTTTAAGAGAAAATTTCAAGAGAAAAGCGATCCTTATGCCATCTGCTCGGAGAGCTTCTTTCCGCCGAGGATGTGGAAATGCAGATGCTTAACCGACTGGCATCCGTTTTCACCAACGTTGGTGATCACTCGATAGCCTTCGCCGAGACCAAGCTCCTTTGCAACGGTGGGGATCACGGAGAAGATGTGCGCTACAACGGCGGCATTTTCAGCGGTGATCGCATCGGCAGAGGGAATATGGCACTTGGGAACGATCAGAGCATGTACGGGCGCCTGGGGCGCAATGTCCAGAAATCCGTAGCAAATCTCGTCCTCATATACCTTCTTAGAGGGAATATCTCCCTTAACGATCGCACAGAATAAACAATCCATAAGACATAGCCTTTCTATTTATAAATTTATATCCTCATTGTAACACATATTTTCTCATTTTTCAAGTTGATGAGGGAATATTTTGGAGTTTTTATGAAAACAAATTATCAAGCCCTGCCGAAATACCCCTATGATGCCGACGTTTGGGATATCCTAGCGGTCGAAACGCGCCCCATCGTCGTGTATGGAATGGGAAACGGCGCGGATAAGCTTCTTGCCCGCTTTGTGGCCTATGGGATCGAGGTCTCGGATTTCTTCGCCTCGGATGGATTCGTCAGAGGTCATAGCTTTCATGGAAAGCGTGTCAAATCCTTCTCGGAGATCAAGGAGGCGTATAGCGATTTCGTTATCGTTCTTTCCTTCGCCTCGGGTAGAGAAGAGGTGCTTTCTCTCTTCCGCGCGCTGGATGAAAGCTACGAGCTTTATATTCCCGATATGCCCGTTTCCGGTGAGCAATATTTCGATCGCGCGTTCTATAATGAAAATTATGCCTCGATCCTTCGTGCGTACGAAGCACTTTCGGACGAGATTTCCCGCGCGGTTTATGCCTCGGTTCTGCATTATAAGCTTTCGGGTAAGCTTGCGCCCTTGATGGCGTATACGCAAAAAAGAGAAGAAAATCTTTCGCTTCTGCCTGCCGATATGCGCGTGATGGTGGATGGCGGTGCTTATCACGGAGACACCGCAAAGGAAGCGCTTTCGTTTTTTTCCTCCCTTGAAAGGGTGATCGCCGTTGAGCCGGATAAGAAGATATTCAAAAAGCTTTCCCGTCTTGCCGAAGCCGAGCCGCGCATCCTTCCCGTATTCGGCGCCCTTTTCTCTGAGGAGGGAAGTGCCACCTTCTTCGGTAGCTCCAATCGCAATTCCTCCCTCGTCGGCGCTTCCTTTGAGCATAGGGAGGACACCGTGCCTCTCGTAACGGTGGATGCGATTGCAAAGGATCAAAAGGTGGATTATATCAAATATGACGTGGAGGGAAGTGAGCGCGATGCCCTGGAGGGCTCGATGCAAACGATCCTGCGAGATACCCCTGCGCTTCTCGTTTCCCTGTATCACCGAAGCGAGGATATCTTTTCTTTGATCCTCTATCTTCGTACCCATCTGCCCGAAGGCTATCGTCTGCACCTGCGTCGCCTCGGCGTTGTTCCTGCATGGGATCTGGATCTTTTGGCCCTTCCGCCAAAGGAATAAAAATCATGCTTGCATTTGAGATCCAAGTGTGGTAATATATTATTTAAGGATGAAAAACAAAAACGGAGCGTTTTTATATATGAGAAAAAGACCGGAGCTTTTAGCACCTGCAGGAAATTTTGAAAAAATGAAGGCCGCCATTCTCTATGGAGCGGATGCGGTGTACCTTGCGGGTCAGTCCTTTGGTATGCGTGCCGCAGCGGATAATTTTTCGCTTGAGGAGCTTGCCGAAGCGGTAAAATATGCCCACGAGCGCGGCGTTCGCGTGTATCTGACGGTGAACACCATGCCAAGAGAATATCAGTATGAGTCTCTGCGTTCTTATTTTGAAGCCTTGAAGGATATCCGCCCGGATGCCCTTATCATCGGTGATATCGGTGTCCTCATGCTTGCCAAGGAAATGCTTCCCGAAATCGAGCTTCATATTTCAACGCAGGCGAGTGCCGTCAGCTCGATGGATTGCCTTGCCTGGCGCGCCCTCGGCGCAAAGCGCGTGGTGCTTTCCCGCGAGCTTTCGATGGAGGAGATCCGTGCCATCCGTGCCGCGATTCCCGAGGATCTTGAGCTGGAGGCCTTTATCCACGGCTCGATGTGTGTTTCTTATAGTGGCCGTTGCCTGCTGTCCAACCATATCATCGGCCGCGATGCAAACTGCGGCGCTTGCGCCCAGCCCTGCCGCTGGAATTATTCGCTCTACGGAGAGATCCGAGAGGAAAAGCGCCCCGATCTCGTCATTCCTCTGGAGGAGCATAATGGCGAAACCTTTATCATGGCCAGCCGTGATACCTGCATGATCGAGCATATTCCCGCCTTGATGGAATCGGGTATAGATTCCTTCAAAATTGAGGGAAGAATGAAATCGGCGTACTATACCGCCGTTGTCACGAATACTTATAAAATGGCGATGGAATCCTATCTTTCGGGGAATTATGCCTATGATCCCGCTTGGCTTTCCGAGCTTTGCTCCGTGTCGCACAGAGAGTATGCCACGGGCTATTATTTCTCCAATAGCTTCACCGATGCCAATATCGCCTCCGATAACGGATATCTTAAGGAAAAGGCTTATCTCGCCGTTGTTGTTTCGTACGATGCAGAGAGCGGCCGCGCCGTTCTAACGCAGAGAAACAAGCTTTCCGAGGGGCAATCCGTTGCGCTCTTAACGCCCGGAAGAGTTGGTATCCCCTTCGTGATCGAAGGGCTGAAAAACGAGGAGGGGGAGGATATTCCTTCTGCGCCCCATCCGTATATGACCTTCAGCGCAAAAATGCCTTTCCCTGTAAAAACGGGAGATATTATTCGAGGAATGTAAATAAAAGTTTGTGTTATTGCTCTTTTTTGGAGGAAAAATGAAGTTTTTTGAATTTTTGAAGGCCGTTTTGATTGGTATCGTTGAAGGTATCACGGAATGGCTTCCCATCAGCTCAACAGGGCATATGATCCTGCTCGATGAGTTTATAACTCTTTCTGTCAGTGCGGAATTTTTGTCTCTTTTTCTGGTGGTGATCCAGCTTGGCGCGATCTGCGCTGTACCGGTGTTTTTCTTTGAGAAGCTCAATCCCTTTTCAAAGAGAAAAAACGAATCCGAGAAAAAAGCAACCTGGCGTCTTTTTGCTAAAGTGATCGTCGGCGTCCTGCCTGCGGCTGTCCTTGGCCTTCTCTTGGATGACTTTTTAGATGCGCATCTGATGCATTATATCGTTGTTGCCATCGCTTTGATCGTATACGGCGCGCTTTTCATCCTGATCGAAAAAAAGCGCAAGGGAAGCGCCTTCCGCGTGGAAACCGTGGAAGAACTCTCGTATAAGGATGCCCTGATCATCGGCGGCTATCAGGTGCTTTCCCTGATTCCCGGCACGTCGCGCTCCGGCTCAACCATCCTCGGCGGTATGCTCCACGGTGTCTCGCGCGCGGCGGCGGCGGAATTTTCCTTCTTTATGGCTATCCCCGTCATGCTTGGCGCATCGGCGCTCAAGGTGCTGAAATTCATCCTCGCAGGCTTCCGTGCATCGGGAATGGAGATTGCCCTCCTTATTGTCGGCATGGTGGTTTCCTTTATCGTCTCGCTCTTAACCATCCGATTTTTGATGGATTTCGTCAAGCGCCATGATTTCAAGCCTTTCGGTATTTACCGCATCGCCCTCGGTGTGCTTGTGCTGGTGTATTTTATCATTAAATCGTTTCTGTAAAAAAAGTGCTTACGCGTTTTCTCTGTTGTTCCAAGCGGAGAATTTGAAGGCACAAAATTTCGGCAGAGAACTTGTTTTCTCTGCCGATTTGTGTTATAATGAAACTAACGAAAAGCCTCTCCCTCTGGGAGAGGTGGCGGCGAAGCCGACGGAGAGGGCAAATGGTGGCAAGAATACGCCCTCTCACCCGCTATCGCGGGAACTCTCCCAAAGGAGAGCCTTTGGGTGCGCGCAACCTTAGGGGTATGGGCTTTGCCCTATGCCGGCGTTGCTTGCAACGCTGTAATACAAAGGCGAAACTGGCGATAAAACAGAATGATAAATAAGAATTTGGCGTATAGTCTGTATCTGTACGAAAGGAGAAGTATATGAAAAGATTGTTTACTCAGACAGCAGAGTATAAAACAAGTAATACGTCCTACTCCGAGTTTCTCCAAAAACTTCCCGAAGTGATTTACAAGTATACTAATTGGGAATACAAATCCCAACAGAGATGTGCTGGCTATTTCTTAAAGCCTACATTTCGCAACATGCCATATAGAAACTCTTTTGTCCCAGAAATTGACATTGTTGTGTCAAACCACGAAGCATATACTATGCTACATATAACTGGACAGCCTGTAAAATTTGTTCGTATTTTTATGGCATTATGGTTTGGCTTTTTGTCGTTGATGGAGGTGTTCTTGCTCATACTCGCAATCACTTCTAATCTGGATAGCATTATCCCCATCTTTATACCAATTGTTATGTGTGCATTTGGCTATCTACTTTGTAAGTTTGGAACGAAAGCAACTTTTAACTCAGTTATTAAGG
>JAZQWS010000330.1:0-19270 GCA_045632465.1 Eubacteriales bacterium | reverse complement strand
GCCGATCTGCTCGGGGGTGATGTGCTGGATGCCGCCGTTGTACTTGAAATGGATGATATCCTCCTCCTTATCGTACCAGAGGCCGAATTTGCGCAGGATCTCGCATTTTTCGGAATCGAGATACATGCGGATATCGACACCGCTTTCGGTTTTTTTATAGGAGGAGAGGAAGGCGCGGTAGCCGAGGTCGCGGAAGGCTCTTGCGCTCTCTAAGGTGCAGTCGCCGCAATGCACGGTGGTTACGTAGTTTGCCAGGGATTCCTTGCCCGCAAAGCGAAGAACCTCACGGTGCACGCGCTCACATTCAAAATATGCCTGATCGTAATCCGTGTGCGCATAGGGACGGGCGGGGGCATCGGCGTTTGCATGGAAGGAGAGGCGAATCCAATCGGAATTTGCCTTCCATTCGTCCTTGTATTTATCGGTCATTTGTGAGAGATTGAAGCCGCCTTTTCTCGGGGTTTCGTAGTAGATATTTACGTGGAATTTCGATCCGTGCAGATCGTGGATCTTTTTCAGAAGCGCAAGATACGGATCCTCGAACATAGAAGTATATTCGTCCTTGTGCAGGGTGAGATTCTGCAAAAACCAGATGTTATCGTCTAAAGAGAAACGATATTTTTTATAGGCGTTTTTGAGATAGTAAACGTCGATCTTGCATTCTCTTCCGCTTTCCTCGTCCTTGGCGAGAAGCTCGGTTTTGTAGGAGGAAATCTCCACGGGGCAGGAATAAACGCCGTAACCCTCGTCCTTCATCGGGATGCCGTTCAGCGTTATTTTTTTGCCGCTTGCCGTATCAAGCCTCGCCGTGATGCGGATGCCGCTCTCGGTGCGCTCGCCCGTGGCGGGAGTGAGCATAACGCCATCATCGGGATAAATGAAATGCATGTCGCCAAAATGTCTTTCCTTCATTGCGGTTCTCCTTTATTGTACAGTATTATTTACATTTCTTTAGATTTTCGATATTTGATCAGCGCAATCACGATCGATCCCATGGTCAGAAAATCGCCGATAGCAGAGCCATAGGCGCGGCTTGCGAGGTTATAGGCTAGCCAAAAGGGCGAGCCAACGAGGGAAACGATGCGGATGGCCTTTTCTTTTGTGAGCCAAAATGCGCCCGTGTGCAGGGCAACGCCCGCGATCGGCAAAAGATCCAGCAGACTTTTGTTGATGATCGCAACGGTAACGCCTGCGCCGACGATGGCGAGATTGACGAGCACGAAGGTGAGACGAAGATGCTTTTTAATAAAGGTCTTCTCTCTGTTTTGTGCCACAACGGAGGCAAGCGATCCAAGCACGTCCAGCACCGCGCCCGAGATCGCGCCGAGAAGAAGATATTGAACGATATAAAGAATGCGCGAGGTGAGATTCATGGCGATGATGCCGCCGCGCGTTTTCATCTGATAGCTTAATAAGAACAGAACCACCGCCGTAAGACCGATGATCTGCGCCGGGATCGGAGGGAACATAATGCTTCCTTTCTTGGGGCTTTTTCTTTATTATATAACAAAATGCGCGGCATTGCAAGAAAAAAACATCGTTTTTTTAGGAAAATCTCTGCATGTGTGGCGAAAAAAGGTTGACAAGTGCTTTGGAAAAGAGTATAATTAAAGCATAAGGCAATGCCTTGCAAACAAAAAAAGGAGATTTTGTGTCATGGATATGATCAAGAAGATTTTCCCCTATTCCTTCAAGAATCTGAAGACTGTCGGTGATCTTATCATCAACATTCTGATCCAGCTCTTGGTTGGCGCTCTGGCAGGTATTCTGATCGGCATTCTCGTAACGATTCCCGTAATCGGTATTGTGATCGGCATTCTTGGCGGACTTGTAGATCTTTATGTTCTGGTTGGTATCATTCTTTCGATCCTCAATTACTTAAAGGTTCTGAAGTAAAAAACGTAGATGGCGGGGAGTTTCGGATGAAGCCCCCGCCGTTTGCATAGAAATGGAGATTTGTATGGTAAGGCTTCTGATCGTTCGCCACGGTCTCAGCATGACGAACAAGGACAAGGTATATACGGGGCAAAGGGATGTGCCGCTCGCGCCGCTCGGTTATCGCCAGGCGGAGGCGGCCTGCCGTTACATTATGGAAAACTATAAGGTAGACGCTGTGTATGCAAGTGATCTTTGCCGCGCGGTGGATACCGTTTTGCCCTTGGCAAAGCAGCTTTCGCTCCCCGTTCATACGCGCGAGGGACTGCGAGAGATCTCTCTCGGAGATTGGGAGGGGAAGACTTATGAGGACGTGCAAAGGCTGTATCCCGAAACCTGGGCGATGCTGAAAACTGCGCGCCATCTTGCCCGCTATGAAGGCGGAGAGAGCTACTGCGAGGCATACGAGCGCTCGAAGAAGGCCTTTCTTTCGATCGCAAAAGAAAACGAGGGAAAAACGGTTGCCATTGCTTCGCACGGCGGAACGATCCGCCTGTTTCTTGCTTGCGTTCTGGGGCTTGCGCTTGCGGATGGGGGCGAAGCGCCCATGATCCCGAATGCATCTCTTTCGGTCGTTGAGATTGAGGGGGAAGAGATGCGCCTTGCGGTCACAGGGGAGGAAGGTTATCTCGCGGATCTGACCGAAGAGGTGGACGGATACCTGCATTAAATTAAAAAAACAGCGGAATTTCAAATTCCGCTGTTTTTTAATGCTTTACAATCGAATCAAAAATGAATCATAACAAAATCGCCGCCGCCAAGCGTGAGGTGATAGGCATCGCCGTTCTTTTCAAGCGCTGCCTCTCCGAAAACAACCTTGGGGGCGCATTCGTTTTTGAAGGTGATGGAAAGTGCTTTTTTTGCCTCGGGGAGGATGCTTTCGCCGTCTGCCACGGTGCGACGGATGCCGCTGTGGTTGAAGATGGAAAGATAATATCCGCCCTCGGCGCATTCGTTGACCACGAAGTGCGCGCCTCCCTCCACGTAGCAGGGAAGTGCGGCTTTCAGAACCTCTTTCACGTCCTCTGCCTTGATGCGCTTTGCCTTCTGATCCTTCAGCGCGTTTTCATCGCAGGTAAGGTCGATGAGATAATCGTAGCCCTCGATCGCGCGTCCGTCATCGTTCAGGATATCGATCGCATCGGGAATTTCGGAGTTGATCAGGGAATGGCTCTCGTTGCCGAGCATTTCGGTTGGAGTTGCAAAAAGATCCGCGAGTGTGTTTTTGATAAAGGCAAGCTCGGGACTGCTTACGGGATAACGGCAGTAGGCCTCGGGCTCGGTGATGCTGTCCAGCACGGGAAGCTCTTTGGGCAAAACAACGGCCACGGGGGTGAGCTTTTTGCCAACGGCGGGGAAATCGCGAAGGAAATCCACGAAGCGCTTTTTCACCTCGCCGTAGGGCGAGAGGGGGAAGGTCTCCCAGTTTTCGAATACGTTGCAAAGTCCCCATTCCTCGGAGAGAAATTCCGCATTGGAGAGGTAAGCATAAAGGAAAATATGCCATTGCAGGGCGCGGGAGCTTCCGCCGTTTGCGCCTGCCGCCGCGAAGGGAGAATGGCGAACGCCGTGCTTGCTTCTCCACTCGCATCTTGCATCTCTGTGATAACAGCAGGTGGAAAAGGGCTCGCCGCCCCAGGTCTCGTAGTAAACGCCGAAATTGATGCCGTGATGCCGTGCCATGCCGCGTGCATAGGAGATCTGCAGGGACGCGTAGGGCGTTTGCGCGCCAACCTCGGGAAGGAGGCGCTTTGCGCCGTTTTCAATTTCGAAATTATAGGCAAGAAAGGCCGAGTCGCAGGGAATCAGATCTCCGTAGGCTGTGCGTTTCTTGTAAATGCTGCCCATATTTTCAAGATGCTCTTTGAAGGTCTTGGGGAAGGGCATAGCCGCCATTTCCGCTTCGTTCATCGATTCGATAAAGGTGAAGGGGTAGGGAAACTGTCTGTGAAGCTCCGCGCGGATGTGCTCCGCATCCCAATCCTCTTTCGGAATGGAGGAAACTCTTTTGAGGTCGGAGGCGTAATTGGAGAGCCATTCGTGCATCTGGAAGCCCCAGAAATTCTCGCCGAGCATTTCCTTGTATTCGTCGAGAAGCGCCTCGTCATACACGTAGTTCTGGAAAGCGCTTCCGCCCTGCAGGCGGTCGATATAAAAGGGACGGTTTTCGGTTTTGCAGATATTATAAAGTGCTCCGCCCTTGGCGGCAAGCTCGTTGAACTTTACCTCATTGTCGGTTTGCAGAGATTGGCAGAAGCGGATGCCGTCACCCTCGCGAACGAAGCCGGCCTTCACCTGCGCATCCCAAACCTCGGGATGATAGGCGTGAAGAATAATCATATGGATGCTCTCCTGTTAAATCAAAAATTCATTTTTTCCTGCGGTGAGCGCGTGCTCCTCACCGTTTATGCGGAAAATTGCCTTTGCGCCTTCGGGGATCTCGACGGTGAAGGCGGTTTTGCCGTTTTTCTTTTCATAGGAAACGGCGATTTTTCCGAGCGGCACCTCGATGCTGCCAGCCATACGACCGAACATTTCGGTTGCCTTCGGCGCGATGATCAGATCGCGGTAGCCTGCCGTATCCTCTCTTTGGCCGATGCCGAGCAGATGCTCGAAAAGATAGGCCACGGGGGCGCCGAACATCGGATGCGCGTGCGAGCGGGAGCGGTTGGAATCCCAATATTCATGGAAGGTGGTGGCGCCGTTTCTTCTCCAATGCTCATAGCCCTGGTCGCCGTTTTGCGTCAGCAGGCGGGCGGCGAGATCGGCATTTCCGTTTTCAAAGAAGAGGCGGGTCACCACGTCGGTGGCGAAGATGCCCGTGTCAAAATGGCCGAGCTTTTCGTAATAGGTCACGAGGTTCTTGTAGGTGCCGCCCTCGGCAACGCAGGTTTCCTCGGAGCAATGGTTTAAGCCCTGCGATTTTGCATAAGCATCGCCGAGACCGAGATCTGCGGCAAAGGCGTTTGCTCCCTGCACGCTCATAACGAAGTTGTTGTCAAAGGCGTTGTAGTAGGCCGCCTGAATGGCGCGCTTGCGATAGGCGATCTTTTCTTCAAGGGCGGGGATGTCTGCCTCCTTGCCGATCCGCTTCGCAATCTTCACCATCTGCAGAAGGGATTTTACCATGAAGTAGGTGTTCACGTAGGGCGCGGGAAGGATCACCTGCTGATTGTGCGAGGTGATGTCGCATTCGGGATAGAGAATGTTCGGGCCGCACCAATCGCCGAGGCACCATTCGCCCGCTTTGTCGCTCGTAACGAGGCCGAATTCGGAATGCGCCTCCAGATAGTCGATATAGCGGTGCATTTGCGGATAGTATTTTTCGAGAATGGAAGCATCTCCGTAGTGCTTATAAAGCTGATAGGGAACCTCAACGATCGCGCATCCCCAGCCGCCGGGGCCGCCGCCCGAGCGAAGGTAGGGCGCGGTGTACTGAATATGCCCCGAAAGGGTGTCCTGACAGTCGCCGATGTCTGCCATCCATTTTTCGTAGAAAGCTCTCGCATCCATCGTTGTGAGGACGGCATTTGCCGCCAGCTGGCCGTCACCCGGATAGCCGCGGCGCACAAGATGCGGGCAATCAGAGGGGTGTCCCGTGTGCATATTGCAAAGCATTGTGTGCAAAAACGTCTTATAAATCCAGTTCAGCGTTTCGTTATCGGAATCAAACGTGGAATTGATTTTTACGTCGGCATGAACAACCTTGACCGAAATCGGGCGGGCGTTTCCTTTGATTTCCATGGCGCGGAAGGCGTACCAAATGAAGTCGGGCTGAACGGTGCGCCCCTTGCCGTCCGAGGTGATCAAAAGGCGCTGCCCGTGCGCGTGCGCGCGATCAATTTGTCCGTCCTCGGTCAGCTCCTCCGCAAAATAGATCTCCACGGTTTCGCCTTTTTCTGCAAGAATTTCGATCACGGGATAGCCCGTGGTATTCTGTCCGCAATCGTAAACGGCGATGCCGTTCTTTTCGTAGGTTTTGGTGAGCGGAAGGTCGCAAATCCATGCATCGGGCGGGCAATCCGTTGTCATATATTCGGTGTCAAGCGGTGCGCAAGGGCTCGCTTTTTCCCACGCGTTGTCATCAAAGTCCTTTGCGAAGGCATCCTGCCAATCGGTGTAATCATGACTCTCGCAGGTGGTGAAGTCGTAGGCCTTGATATAGCTTTCCTTCACGCGGCAATTCTCGTCCGAAACGAAGGTTTCCGTTCTGCCGTTTTCTTTGACCTCTACGCGGTAGATCGCCTTTGCCATGCCGAAGGGGCGGCAAAGATGCGTGTACCAGCCGCCGCCGTAGTGAATGGCGATCACGTTTTCGCCCTCGGCAAGATAGGGCGTGATGTCAAATTGCGGCACGTACACTCTGTGCCCCGTGAGCGTTTCCTCGATAGGATCGTTCGTTGCTTCAAAATCCGAGGAGAGGGGAAGAAAGGTGTCGGGATTGATCAGGGTGCCGTTGATATAGCATTTGAAAAATCCGAGGCCGAGAACCGAAAGCTCTGCTTTTGCCCCTGCTGCCGCCGTGAAGCGGCCGCGCAGAACGTAAAATTTATTGATATCGGTGGGATTGCCCCCGATGCCGTAATATTCACCGCGACGAATCGGCTTTGCAACGCCGATTGAGCATTCACGCGCGCCAACCCATTTGGCTTCGCTGAAATAATACTGCTGATTCATAGGATAATCCTTTCGGGTTAGTTAGATTGCCTTTATTGTAGCATAGAAATCTTGAAAAAGCAACAGAATTTCCCTCTTTTTCGCACGCTTTTTTTCGCTTGGGAAAAATTGCTTGACGGATTCATAAAATCGGTGTATAATTAAATAGTATTGTTGTATTTTTTCACAATGAGAGGAAAAACGGATATGAAGTATTTTTCCAAGCACAAAATTATCTTCGTTCTTGCAATGGGTATTTTCGGAACGATCGGCCTCTTTGTTAAAAGCATTTCGGTTTCCTCGGGCGAGCTCGCGCTTTACCGCGCGCTTTTGGCGATGGTGCTGATCGGCGGCGTTATGATTCTGAAAAAGGAACATATTGATTTGCGCGCGATCAAAAAGCAGCTTCCTTTTCTGCTCCTTTCGGGCGCGGCCATGGGATTTAACTGGATTCTGCTTTTCCAGGCGTATAAGTACACCACCGTTTCGGTGGCAACGCTTTCCTATTATTTCGCGCCCGTGATCGTCACGGTGGTTTGCCCCTTGATCTTTAAGGAAAAAATGGGGGCAAGGCAATGGATCTGCTTTGCGATGAGCACGGTTGGTATCGTTTTGATCACGGGGATCGGCGATCTTTCTGCCGGGCGCAACCATCTGCTTGGCATCGCGTTTGCTCTCGGCGCGGCGGTGCTCTATGCCGCGGTTATGCTTCTCAATAAGGGCATCAAGGGCGTGGAGGGCATTCAGCGCACCTTCTTCCAGTTCATTGCGGCGATCGTTGTTTTGATTCCGTACGTTGCCTTGTCGGGTGGTGTTTCTCTCGGTGGTCTGAATCTTGGCGGCTGGGCTTGCCTTCTGACGGTTGGTCTTGTCCACACGGGTATCACCTATTGTCTTTATTTCTCCTCGATGAAGGAGCTTCCCGGGCAGGAGGTTGCTATTCTGAGCTATGTGGATCCCTTGGTTGCCGTTCTGGTTTCGGTGGCGATCCTGCACGAGCCGCTTACCTGGATGCAAGGCCTCGGCGGTGCGCTGATCCTCGGCTTCACGCTCTGGAACGAGCTTGCGCCGAAAAGGAAAGCGAAGAAATCAAAAGAATAAAATTCGAATATGCGTATAAAAAACGGCGGCCGATTTTCGTTGCACCTTGAGGGATGCAGCATTGAGCGGTCGCTGTTTTTGTTATTTATTATTTACATTTTTGTTATTTTATTACGATAACGTCGTAATCCTTGAGTGAAGGAAGCGTGAAGATTAAGACTCCGTCCTTGCTCTCCGCTTGGATGGGATCCGCACCCATGAGAGAATGCACCTCGCCTTTAACGTCCGAAAGAGAGAGCGAGATGCGAAGGTCGCGAAGCTCGATGATGCGGGAGATCGGCTGCATCATTTCTCCCGTGAGGTTGATCAGATGAAGCGCGTAGCCTTCCTCGCATTTGCGGAGCACCATTTCAACCGTGCCGGGGGCATCGGTGGTAACGAGTGGGCGCGAAAGCGAACGAACGGTATTGATGAAGCATTTTTCCATATCCGGATGCGTAAAGCGCAGGAATGCGTCACCCACGTCGCCGGTAAAGTAAACGCTCTTGCCCTTGTCGTGGCTCGTTTCGATCACGGCAGGGAACCACTTTTGAGGGAAGGCGTCGTATCTTCCGCGCATCGGCTCGTTTGCTTCAAAATGCACCTTGGCACCCTGCGTGGGGGTAACGTCGGTTACGTATTGATAGCCCGAGAAGAGAGGGGCACGAAGATTTTCCGCGTACGCGCCGTTTTCCTTGGCGCGGAGATAACAGGTGCCGAGGCTCTGATATTGAATGAATCTCTCAACGGAGGCAATGCCCTGCAGATTCTTCAGCTGAGGCTCTTCGGTGCGCATGCCGTCGCGCGTGTAGAAGCCCGTATCGTAGGTGGAGATCAGATTTCCGCCCGCCTTCACGAAGGCCTCGATTTTTTCGGCAACGCCCTCGCGCAGACAAGCAACGGTTGGCAGGATCAGAAGATCGTATTTTTCAAGCTCGTCTTGCAAAACGCTCACCTCGTCGATTACGTCGTATTGCACGTGTGCGCGGGAGAGCATTTCAACACAGCCGCGGAAGGCTTTTGCGTGATCGCTTTTGATATCCTCTGCGGCACCAACCTCCGTGCATGCGGTGAAATCGCTTTCCTCAACGGCGGAGCGATAGCTGTTGGCGGTGTCCTGTCCCCAAAGGAGTGCCACGCGCGAGACGGGCTTATGCCCCGTGAAGATCTCGGGATGATCCAAAACGAAGTGATTCAGCTTCAGCGCTGCATCGCACGCCTGCTTTTCCATAAAGCTCATGGCAAAATGAACGCCGTACCAAACGTTGGTTCCGTTCGCGATCGCCTGCGCGCAGAAGATGGTTGTTTCCTCGGGGGTGTGCATAATATAGGTCCAGGGCTTCCAGTCGCCTGCAATGAAGGTAACGGCGGGGCGTCCCTGCGCCTGCGTTTCGATCAGCTTGGCCTGCGGCGAGAGATGCCAAAGGCTCGTCTCTCGGTTCAGCCAGATAAAGCCGCCCTCTGCACCGAGGAAATCCACGTATTCGGAGATTTCTCTCGTGTTTGCGCCCGTGATGTCGGCGCGGAGCGCAGAGTTGTTGATATAGAGCATGACGTCGGGGCTCAGCGACTTCACGGTGTCGCGGCAGGCCTTCATGAATTTTTTCACCTTGGCGAGGTTGAATTTCAGAAGCTCCGCCTCGCTTGCCTCGGAAATATCCTTGCCGAACATTTCGGAAAACATTTTCTTGCAATGCGGGCAATAGCATGCGCCCGTGGAGATCGGGCCGTCAAGGAAGATGCCGTCCACGCCGTAGGAGCAGAGGCGCGTGAGCTGATGCACGACCTCTCTCGTGTAATCATCGTTCAGGCAGAGAAGATAATGAATCTCATACCAACGGCGGTAAGAGCCGTCCTTTTGGATGACGAGCCATTTCTTGTCGATGCCCTCCAGGGCGGAGGAGTGGATATTTACGTAAACGATCTCGGCAATGCCGAGCTTTTTTGCTTCCTTCAGGTATTCCTGTAGCTTTTCTCCGTGCTTTGCATCGTTGAAGGTATTGGTTGTGTGGCCGGAGAAGAGATGGTAAAGCTGCTCGGTGTTAAAGTGCTTTGCCGTATGGTTGTAGAGAATATCGTAGCTGTCGGATCTGGTGTTCTGCACGGCAGAGATCACCATCGGCTTTTCAAACCATTTTTTACTCATTGAGGAAGCCTCGCTTTCGTTTTATGATTTTATTATAAAGCATTTTTCTTGAAATTGATATATCCGTTCGTAACCGTTAGATTAAGAAAAATAACTTTTTTTCGGTTCAAGCGGAAAATACGGTGAGAATCAGCCGCCGCAGGGGTTTGGATATATATTTTTTTATATTGCACCTTGACGAAAAAGCATTTTATGTGATATAATAGTAGTGCCAAACGAACTTAATAATCGCTCTGATAGTTATATTTTTCTTTAGGGGATAACTATACCCTTTTTACGCATATCATAAACGATATCCATTTGGTAAAAATGCGACTCCCGTTTATGGTGTGCAAATACCTATCAGCGTAAAAGTTCGTTTGGCGACAACTTGGAGTTTGCGTTTTTCGGTGCGCGGCTTCGGCTTGCGCACCTTTTTAATTTTGGTAGGTTTTTATGGATGATATCAAGATGAATGCAAAGGGACAAATCACAATTCCGAAGGCTATGCGCGAAAAATTAGGCTGGAATTCGGATATTCCGCTTGCAATCGATACGATTGAGGGAAAGGTTGTTCTCCGCCCGGCGATCGTTTGTCCGGTCTGCGGAAAAGCGCTGACCGAAGTGTGCAGAAAAGCAGGAGGATGTGCGAATTGTCCGCCGCCCAAAATGATTAAGGTGTATTGAGTTCGCATGTAAAAAACTCGCTCTTCAAAAGAGCGAGTTTTTTGTTTAAAAGCGAATAAAAGGATACTTTGCCACATATTCCAGCGTTTGTCCCGCATCCGCATCGGGGGACCACATCATCTCTGCCATAACGGCAACGGGGAACATGATCTCATTTTCAAAGATACCGTCCTCCACGAGCATTTCGGCAATGGGCTTTTTTGCCTTGGCGATGGCGGCGAGGGTTTGCCTTGCGAGATCAGCGTTACGAAGCCAGCCGGCCGTTACGTTTTTCCAGAGCATTCTCTTTTCCTCCAGGCGATCTCTGATAAAGCTCTTGGGGTATTCGCCCATCACGTAGGGGTGAGAAAAATGCACGAATTTTTCCCAATCGAGGCAAACGAGCCCCTTCAGCACCGTGCCGAAGCGCTCATCCTCGCCGCGAAGGGTAACGAGCTTCTCTGTGAGCGCAAGGGTGTCTTCAAAGCTTGTCGTGAGATCGGTGCGATACGCATAGCGCATACCGCCGCGGTCATCACTGCGATAGCTGTAGGGGAAGGCGCCGCAATCCTCCCAAACAATGTAAACGCGCGGATCGGTTTTTGCGATGATGTCGGTTTGGGTTCTCACCGAGGTTGCGTGCAAACCAAACTGGATATGCAGATCGGGATAGCGGGAAAGAAGCTCGCTCGCCGTTTCGTTCACGAGGCGAACCACGAGGTCGGCAACGCTCTTGCCGTTGACGGTTTCCTTTTCAATCTCGGTGAAGGATTGGAAATAAATGCCGTCGCCGAGCCCCTTGTATTCCGCTTCATAGGTGCGGATCGCGCTTTCCTTAATGCGCGCGAGGAGGGCATCGTCACTTTCGGCAACCACCTTTTCGAGCTTACTGCTGTTATCCCAGCCCCAAGCATAGCCCCAAACGATCTTGATGCCGAGCGAATGCGCGCAAGCAACGATATCGTCGGCGTTGATCGGGCATCGATCGTTCCAGATGACAGCCTCATTGAGGCGCAGACGCGCCATGTTTTCAAAAAAGCTGCGGTAATCGTAAATCATATGTCCCCAGGTCCAGATCGCGCGGGTGGGGATCTTCGGCGCGGAGGAGAGGGAGAAGGGAATCAAGCCGCGCTCGGAAAAGATATTCTTGAAATGCGCGGTTTTGAAGATGTAGCCTTCGCCGCCGAGGAGCGCAAGGTATTTGTTACAAAAATCCGCACAGCCGTAAAGAACGCCGCGCTCGTCCGCTCCCGCGATCAGGATGATGTTCTTTTCCGCGTCCTCGATATCCTTGCCAACGTAGATAGCGTATCCCTCTTGCGCCTTCGGAACGGTTATTTTGCCGCTCGCTTCGTATTTTGCAAGGATCGGATGCGTTGCCGCGCATCCAACGGAAATCACAGTGCTTTCCGAAAGGAGCTGCTCCGTGATGCTTTCATAGGTGAAAACCGGCAAAACGGCGTAACCAAACTGGGTGGAAAGCGTTCCGGCCAAAAGGTTCACGCCTTTTTTTGTAAGACCTTTGTAATGATCTGTTACAAGAATGAAGGGCTTTTCCATTTTTCGTCTCCTTTTGCATTGCGTTTTTCTTTTATTATATCACAGGATGGCGCGCCGAAAAATATCCAAAATTCTTTTTGTTGATTTCATTTTTTCACATCGGAGAATGTGAAATTAGTAAAATGGGTTGACATGGGTGTATATCGGAGGTATAATGGAAAACAGAGAGGAGGCGGAATATGCCAAACGTTTATAAGGATAAGAAATTTCTGATCGTGCAGAATGCTTTTTTGGATTTTCAGAGCGGCGATCTGCTTTCTCCCGTGGAAACCGAGCATTATACGATCCTGCAGGTGGCGGAATCCTATTTCATCGGAAGCCTTGAGTCGCACGCGCATCGCCAGCTTTGCGATCTGGAGATCACCCTTTCGCTCACGGGAACGGTTGTTTCATCGGCAGACGGCAGGGAGGAGCGCGTGGAGAAAAATAGCGCGTATATCTCCTTTCGCGGAGAGGAGCATCAGCTTTATTCCAAGAGCAGCTGCCGTTTTTTAACGCTGGCGATCAATTTCAAGGATGCGGCGCGTCCTCTTTTTTCGGCAATCGCGGAGCGGTTTTCGCGGGAACGAACGGTTGCCGATGCAGATCCTTCGGGTATCCTTTCGCGCATTGCCGCCGAGTTTTCGGGGGAGCGCCGCCTCTTTTTTGAATCCTTTCTGGATGCTTTGATCGGAGAGCTTCTGATCTCCCTTGTGCGCCCGGAGCCCACGTTTTCTTCGGATGAGAGCGCGGAGGGAAGAATGGCCGAGATCATCAATTATATCGATTGCAACTATCTTTCGATCTGCTCGCCCGAGGAGCTTTCGCGCTTCGGCTATTCCTATCATTATATTTGCGCGCGCTTCAAGGAGATCTACGGATGCTCCCCGGGTGCGTATCTCTTATCCAAAAGAATGGACCACGCGGCGCGCTTGTTATCCGCGGGGCAGAGCGTTTCGGCGGTTTCTGCGGTTCTCGGATATTCCTCGCCCTATAATTTCAGCCGTGCTTATAAAAAGCATTTCGGTTACCCGCCTAAATATACCACGCTTCGCGTTGATGATATGCACGGCGAGAGCCGTGATGATATACCATCCCGGGGGGATGGATGATATACCACGCTTCGCGTGGATGAAAAGGAGAAGAGCCAATGACGAAAAACAGCCACCAATACGAATATGCCGTTTTCTTGAAAACCGATCCCGCCATGCGGTATGACGGGAAAGAGCCGTTTGCCGATTGGCAGGTGCGCGCAAGGAAAAAGCTTTCGGAGCTTCTTGGATTGCCGCTTTTTCGCGGTGCGTGTGATGCGGTGACCGAATATAAAACGGAAGAGGATACGCACACGGAATATCGCTTCACGGTGGAAACCGAGCCGGGTTATGCTGTGCCGTGTCATCTTTGCATTCCAAAAGGGGTGCGCGCGCCGATTCCGCTGGCAGTTTGCCTTTCGGGGCATGGCGGCGGAATGCACGTGGCGCTCGGCAAGCCAAAATGCGAAGCGGATGAAAGAGCGCTTGCCTCCTGGCCGCACCGCGCCATGGCGAAGCGTGCAATTTCAGAGGGGCGTGCCGCGCTTGTGATCGAGGCGAGAAATTTCGGCGAGAGCAGTCTGGAGGGCTACGGAACGAGCTGCACCGAGGCGGCAAAGATCGCGATCCTCTGCGGCCGCACCGTGATCGGAGAGAGGGTACACGACGTATCCTGCGTTTTGGATGCGGTGGAAAAGGCCTTTCCCGAAATTGACATGAAAAATATCGTTGCCACGGGAAATTCGGGCGGCGGCACGGCGACCTTCTATCTTGCTTGCATAGACGAGCGGATCGCGGCGGCCATGCCCTCTTGCTCGATCTGCAATTTTGAAAGCTCTATTGCCGCGATGCCGCATTGTCTTTGTAATCACATTCCTTCGATCCGCCGCTATTTTGAGATGGGAGATCTTGGCGGACTGATCGCACCCCGTATTTTGATTGTTGCAACGGGCAAGGAGGACGAGATCTTTCCTTTGGAAGGCGCTTTGCAAACTTTTTCGCGGATACAGAAGCTGTATGAGGCGGCAAATGCCGCGGATCGATGCGCCCTTTGCATCGGAGAAAAAGGACATTTAAACTATGCCGATCAGCTTTGGGAGAGGCTCCATTCCTTTAAATTATAACAAAAATGCGCACAATAGTTGTCAAAAGCAACCGTTGTGCGCATTTTTTAAGGTTATTTTGGGAGATTCTTTAAAAAATTGAGAACCATTTCTCCGAGAATTCCTTTGACGGGACTCACGATATCGCAATAATGGCAATGGCTTCCGTGCATCTGCTTGTAATCAAAATTCGTATGCCCGAAGTGCTTCAGAGTGGAAAGAACCAGCATGATTTGCTCATAGCGTCCGTCAATATCGTTGTCCGAAACGATAAAGCGCATCGGGGCGTATTTTTCCGCTCTGCCAACGTGATAAAGCGGCGCCGTTTCGTCCACGATCACGCGGCGAAAATCCTCACCGCTGTTTTTGAGAACGGTGAAATGCTTGGTTGGCTGGCCCGCATCGTGAAACCATCCCGAAATCTCCAAAGGATCTATGCCGTGTCGACCGAGATATTTTCCGTCAAAGCAGAGCATCATGGAAAGATATCCGCCGGCAGAGCTTCCTCCAACGTAGAGTCCCTCTGCGTTTCCGTAATTTGCAATGTTGTTTTTTACCCAGGCAACCGCCGCGGCACAGTCCTCGATAAAAGCGGGATATTGCACCTCGGGATACTTTCGGTAATCCACCGCCACGGCGGCAACGCCGTGCGCGGCAAGCACCTTCATGGATTCCGCGCCCGAGAGCCGATCCTCGTTTTCAAGTCCGCCACCGTGGAAATAAATGAAAACGGGAAAGCTTTCGGCATCCGGAAGATACATATCCAGCATCTGCATTGGGTGCTTTTCTTCGGTGTAAAAGATATCGAGAATTTCCTTCATAGACGTTTCCTTTTTCTGTTATTTGGGAGGATTGTTGATAAAATCCAGAACAAGGGCGCCGAGGCCGCCCTCCTTGCCGTCGATGGTGTTGCAATAATGGCAATGCGTGCCGTGCATCACGCGGTGGTCATAACGCGCGTAGCCGAAGTGCTTCATCGTGGAAAGCACGAGCATGGTCTGCTCATAGCGGTTTTCCATATCGTTGTCCGAAACGATGAAGCGCATTGGCGAATGCCCCTTTTGCGTGCCGATATGGTAAAGCGGCGCGGTTTCGTCAATGATCACGCGGCGGCTGTCCTCGCCTGCGTATTTGAGAACGTTAAAATGCTTGGTCGGCTGGCCCGCATCGTGAAACCATCCCGCGATCTCCAAGGGATCGAGCCCAACAGCGCCGAGATATTTTTTATCAAAGCAGAGCATCATCGAAAGATATCCGCCGGCAGAGCTTCCTCCAACGTAGAGCCCCTCTGCGTTTCCGTAATTTGTAATGTTGTTTTTTACCCAGGAAACCGCCGCGGCAGAGTCCTCAATAAAGACGGGATATTGCACGTCGGGATACATTCTGTATTCAACGCTGACAACGCAAACGCCGTTTTCGGCGAGAAATTTCCGTGCCTTCTCAGAGGCTGTGCGATTTCCGGCTTCCAATCCGCCGCCGTGAAAATAAATAAACACGGGGAAGCTTTCGGCATCCGGCAGATAGATATCCAGCATTTGCATCGGATGCTTTTCTTCGGTGTAGTAAATATCAAGAAGCTCTTTCATTTTTCTCCTTATACAAGCGGCGCTATGGCATCCACAAGCCTTTTTGCAAGCGCAATTTCCTCCTTGGAGATCGGCTCATCGAAATCCGCGAAGGTGTTTTCCGAAAGGCTCTTGCCCATCAGCATTCTAAACCAAAGCAGACCTGCTGCATAGCGGCCAAGGCCGAGGGTGAGGTGATAGCCGTCACGATGCACGCGAGTTACGCCGTTTTCCAGGAGTGCGTGCATCAGCTCGCCCGAGGGAATCAAGCCGTCAAAGCCCACTTCCTTCTCAATCTCGTGATAGCAACGAACGACGTTTTTATACATATCCTCGCTCGTCATATCGGGATAATTTTTTTGGAGCATCGCGCTTCCTTCCTCGTAAGCCCAGGTTTCATGGATATAAAGCTTCGCTTTTGGGCAGAGGTCGCGGATATAACTTACGAGCGCCTGCGTATACGAATCGTAGGTTTCCTTTTTGCCGCTGAAGTGGCTTGCCTGCTGAATGGTGATCACGTCCCATTCGCGGGAGCGGCCGAGAAGTGCCTCCTTCAGCGAGATGGAAAAGCCTGTGCTTTTGCCGTTAAATTCCAGCGTGTAGGCTCGCTCACCCGATTTCATATTGCGAAAGTGACGCTCCAAAGAGCATCCGCCGATATAGAGGTTGAAAACATTCAGCACCTCGCCCTGCGCGTGCGCAATTTGCTCAAGATAGCGCGTTGCGTCCTGCGAAAAGCTGTTACCGATAGCAAGTATATCCATGTTTGTTTCTCCTTTTTAAAGCGTCAGCAAAACGGTGCTTTCGCCGTTTCGCTTGATTTCGTAGTTGTTGAAGTCCTTATGCTCCTCGTAGAGCGAGAGCGTTCCGCCCTTGGTGATTTTGGGCAAGATGCCCTTTTCGATGCTGATATAGAAGGTATCATAAAGAAGATGGGAAACGCCCGCGTTATCCACGGCGGTGAGGTCGATGGCAATGCCGTCCTTTGTGGCTTCGATGGATGTATAACGGCGGTAAACGCCCTGCGAGCCCGCAAAGGCGATATCCTTGGAGAGCATTAAGCCGAAAATTTCTGCCTGTCTTCTCATAAAGCGTCCCCAAGCAGGCACGCCCTCCATATTGCGCTCGGGATCGTATTGGAGGAAGTTCGGCCAATGCGTGCCGTAGATCGCGCGCTCAGGTTGGTCAACGCCGTTGTTCAGTGCAAAGGAGTAATCCGCCAGCTTTTCGGGGCTGAGGCTATAGGCCGCCCAGTGCGGAGAATTGTTCTTGGCATAGGCTTTATTGAAAAAGATTACGCCGTCGATGACCTCGTGCGCGGTTTTGACAGCACTCCAGGCGTTTGCCCAGTAGTGCATACCGTATTTTTTCATCATTGCCACAAGGTGGCGATTTTCCTCCACGCCCTTGTAAATGCCGGAGGGGGAGGTGAAGGAGCGGATCTTGTGCTTAAAGCCCCAATCCTCGTAGATCTTGAAGAAGGTCTCGATGTGGCTCTCAAAATAGTCGTTATCCACGGGAACGCAGAGCTTGGGGGCGTATTTGGTCTTGTAATCCAAGGAGCAGGGATGCGAAAATTCCGAGTCCTCCACGCTGATGCCGTTTTCCCAATAGCCGTGCATCAGGCCGTGGAAGGCAAGCTCAAAGTGCTCGGCCTTATTGATCACGTCAAGACAGCGCTCCGCCTCGGCATAGTTGATCTTGGCGGCCATATCCCAGCCCTGCTCGCTATTGGTTGCATGGGGCATACCGCGCAGGCGGCTGTTTTTATCCCATTCTCCGATAACGATGGGGCAATTGATCTTCTGGCCGATCTCTTTACCGATGGCATCAATCACCGCGTAGTCCTCTGCGCAGTGTAGTCTCGGAATACCCGTGCGAGACGGTCCCTCGGCGCAACGCGCATCAAAGCCGTTAAACCAACCAACGTCGTCCGTCACGATCTGGAGGGCAATGGGGAGGCAGTATTTTTTATCCATGTTGTGTTCTCCTTTTTGTCAAATGCGAAGGCTTCAGCCGTCTTTTCTCTCGGCGGATTTTTTATCCAGTCGATAGTTGCGCACGTACATGCCAAGATCCGTGCCAACCATGATGAAGTTCAGAACGTAGAAGAAAAGAACATACCATTTCTCTGCGATCACGGCCATATAAGCGGGGTTCACGAGCTTAGACAGGATGCCTGCGGCGTAACCGATAAAAATCAGGAGCAGGAAGGGAAGGCTCTTTCCCTTTGTGGTTCTTGCTTTGTAGGATTTCATCACGTTGAGCGGCCAGGATGCGCCAAAGGTGACGAGCATAACGATTTCAAAAATTTCGGACATTGCGGGTTCCTCTCAAATGTTTTTCATAAGTCCATTGTAGCACAAAGCGGAGCGAAGGTCAAGTATGAAATGTGATAAAACCGCTTTCACTTGACAGTGAAAACAAAGCGTGATATACTTGATGTAACAATGTAATGCGGGAGGGCTTCCTATGGAGCTTTTGCAGCTTAAATATTTTTGCGATGCGGCCGTGAGCGAGAATTTTTCCGAAACGGCAAGAAAATTTTTCGTTCCGCCCTCGGGAATTTCGCAATCCATCGGGCGGTTGGAGCGGGAGCTTGGCTGTGCGCTGTTTTTGCACAGCGGAAACAAGATCCGCCTCAACGAGCAGGGAAGAATTTTTTATCGCAGCGCTTCGGCGGCACTGATGCTCCTTACGGAGGGGGCGGAGGCGGTTCGGGAGAGGGAGGGCGCGGTTGGCGGCGAGCTGGATATTGTTTGCGCATGCAGTCGCAGTACGGTTGCCCGCGCCATTGAGCGCTTCACGGCGCTGTATCCCGAGGTGAATCTTTTGCTCCGCAACGAGCCGCCCAAAAAGGAGGACTGCGATATTCTGATCGCGGAGGATTGCCCCTTTCCGTATAGAAAGCGGGAGCTGATCCTGGATGAGCCGATTTGCCTCGCGATGCCTGCGGGGCATCCGTTGGCCGCCTGCGCGAGCATTTCCGTTTCATCTTTGGCGGGCGAGCGGTTTATTTCGATGCCGGAAAAATCGAGTCTTTACGAGATTACCGCCAAGGCTTGCACCACCGCAGGCTTTGTGCCGAACATCGCCATTCGATTGGACGATCCGTTTTATATCCGAAAATACGTGGAGCTTGGACTTGGCGTTGCCTTCGTGCCCGAGATCTCTTGGGCGGGGCTTTTTTCGGAGGGGGTTGTGCTTCGCCCCTTGATTGGTCTTCGCCGAAGGGCCTACGCCTATCTTCCTGCGGGACGGCAGGAAAAGCAGGCCAGCCTGAAATTTTTGGACGTGCTTTGCGCGGTGCATGGCGAATGAGCGCGAAGTACAAAAACATATCCTGCGAATGAAAAAAGAGAGCCCTTTGATATGCACCCCAAAATGATATGCACCCCAAAAGTTAGACACTTTTGGGGTGCATATTTTTTTATGGGTAAAACAGGAAGAAGAACAGAATTTATTTGCCAGGATTTAAAATTTCTCTGCGTTTATGGGTGCTCTTTTTCCTCGGAGGATTCCGTTTTCTCTTCCTTGGCTTGTGCCTGATTTTTCTCGCATTGGGGTTCC